>JAVBQH010000125.1:0-7415 GCA_031549175.1 Raoultibacter sp. | reverse complement strand
GATCGCCGCCGTCCACAACGTGGCGGCAATCGCGAGCGGCATGGCGCGTGCCGGAGCCGACGTCATCGTGCTCGACGGGTTTCGGGGAGGCACCGGTGCGGCGCCGACCCGGATCCGGGACAATGTGGGGATTCCCATCGAGCTTGCCCTGGCCTCGGTCGACGAGCGTCTGCGGGAGGAGGGCATCCGCTCAAGGGTAAGCCTGGTGGCCGGCGGGTCGATCCGGTCGTCTGCCGATGTAGTGCGTGCCGTCGCCTTAGGGGCAGACGCCGTCTACTGCGCGTCTGCCGCATTGATCGCACTCGGATGCCATCAATGCCAGGACTGCACATCAGGGAGGTGCAACTGGGGGATCGCCACGCAACGGCCCGACTTGATGAAGCGGCTGAACCCCGAGACCGGTGCAGAGCGCGTCACCAACCTCATCCGTGCTTGGAACCATGAGATCCAGGAAATGATGGGCGGTATGGGGATCAACGCCCTAGACAGCCTGCGCGGCAACCGTCTGATGCTGCGGGGAATCGGGCTGAACGAGAAAGAACTTGATATCCTCGGCGTGAAGTATGCGGGAGAATGATGAAAATGAAACGAATCTATGCGATAGAGGCATGGTGCCTTGACTGTAAGCGATGCGAGGTTGCCTGCAAAGCCTTCCATTCTGCCAGCAAAGACATAGTGAAGGCCTATAAGATCGAGGGTGAGGACACGAAAAACAGGGTCAGGGTCGAAGGCGATACCACGATGTCCATCGCCGTCAACTGCCGTCACTGCGAGAATCCCCGCTGCATCATGGGCTGTATCTCGGGTGCGATGACGCGCCACCCCGGCACCGGGGTGGTGGCAGTGGATCCGGAAAAATGCGTCGGCTGTGCGACCTGCGTTGCCCTCTGCCCCTTCGGATGCGTGCGTATCGAGCGGAGACACGGGAAGAATGCTGCCTTCAAATGCGATTTGTGCGGTGATATATTAGGGGAAGCTGGAAATCCTCGTTGTGTGGCAGCCTGCCCCAACAAGGCATTGATCTACATCGAGAGTGAGGAGACGCACCGATGACAGAACACGCAGCCGACTACCTCATCATCGGCAATTCCGCAGCGGGGGTGACTGCCGCAGAGCACATCCGGCACAATGACGGGGCAGGACGCATCCTTGTTATCTCGCAGGAGGAGCACCGCGCCTACTGCCGGCCGCTCATCTCCTATCTCCTTGAAGGCAAGACCGACGAGGACCACATCGCCTTCAAGCCACCCGGCTTTTACGAGGAACAGCGCATAGACACGCTTCTGGGCCCAAAATACGAGGCAGTGAAGCTCGATGCGGGCAAGCATAAGGTAAAGCTTGCTGGCGGAGATACGATCAAATACAAAAAATGCCTGTTAGCTACGGGAAGCATCCCGTTCCTGCCGCCGTTTGAGGGGGGAGGCCAGGATGAGAATATCTTCACCTTCCTTTCGCTCGATGCCGCCTATGCGGTTCGTGCAAAGGCCCAAGCAGCAAGCGAGAAGGCCCATGCGAAAGGCGGGAAAAGCCGCGCCTTGGTCGTGGGGGCGGGGCTTATCGGGCTTAAGGCTGCTGAAGCGATTAGCCGGTATGTCGACCAAGTCGTCATGCTTGAATTGGCGGAGCGCATCCTGCCTGCGATCCTCGACAATGCCGGGGCAGCACTCGTCCAAGGCTTCATCGAGAAAAGGGGCATCTCCTGCCTGCCGGGGATTACGGTCGAGCGCTTCGTCGGCGATGGCAGGCAGGTGACCGGCGCCCAGCTGACGAACGGCGAGGCCATCGAATGCGATCTCGTGATAGCTGCCGTGGGCGTGCGACCCAACATCGAGATGGCCGTGGAGGCGGGGGCGGAGTCGGGATGGGGCCTGGTATGCGACGAAAGCCTGCAGACCAGCCTCAAAGACGTCTACGCGGCAGGCGATATCGTGCAGGTGACCGACGTGCTCGACGGATCGAAGCACCCGATGGCCCTTTGGCCTAACGCGCTCGAGCAAGGAAGGGTGGCAGGCCTGCATATGTCAGAATCGCTGAACGCCCTGCCCTTTGTCGGGAGCTTCGCCGTGAATGCCGTCGACGTCTTCGAAAGCTCGCTTTTGACGGCAGGTCTGATAAACCCTCCCGCCGATAAGGAATATGAAATCAAGGTGTTTGCCGAGGAATCCCGATATGCCAAGTTCGTCGTAAAGGGCGACCGCCTGATGGGCTACATCCTCTTCAACAGGCCGGCCAATGCAGGCATCTACACAGAAATAATCCATCAGGCCATTCCGCTGTCGAGCTTGTCAGAGACCCTCTTCGAGGATGTGCCGCTGAACCTCGATTTCCCCTCCGAGGAACGTTGGAAGCGCCTGCACGAAAGCTATCCTTCCGTGCTCGATATGCTTGGGTTTAGGGAGGATTGACCATGGTTGTGAAAAAAACAGCCGGCACCGAGCAGGCCGGCAAGGAGAACCCGATGGTCGATCTGGGGACCATGCATTTCAGCGAGGCGAACAAGGCGGTCCGTGAAGCGCTGGAAAAGGCCGACGCCGTCGATGTCTACGAGGCATGCGCGCAGCGCTATCTCGGGTGCGGCATCACGGGGGGAAAGTCGCTCAGGATATTCGGGGTCCCCGGGAACGATCTGGCCTGCTATATGGACGGCGGTTCTGTCGAGGTCTTCGGAAACGCCCAGGACCAGGTCGGCAACACCATGAACGATGGCGCCGTCGTCGTTCATGGCAGGAGCGGCGATGCGGTCGGCTACGGCATGCGGGGCGGCGAGATATTCATCCGCGATGACTGCGGCTGGCGTGTCGGCATCCACATGAAGCAATACCTTGACCAGTGTCCGACGATTGTCATCGGGGGAGATGCGGGGAGCTTCCTCGGCGAATACATGGCAGGAGGGGTGATCCTGCTCCTGGGCAAGCCGGGGGACTACCTTGCGACCGGCATGCATGGAGGGGTCATCTACCTGAGGCACCGCCTTGCCGAGGATGATATCCCCGAGGGGCTTTTCCAAGAGCCGGCAGGGGAAAAGGACCGCAGGCTGATCGCCGACCTGCTTGAGAGATACAACGCGCATTTCGCATCCGATCTTGCGAATCCGCAGGATATCGACCCGGAAAGGTTCTACTGCCTCAAGCCGACAACGTCGCGCCCCTACGCGAGCATGTACGCCTCCTAGCACACAACCGAGAAAAGGGGACAGTCCCCTTTTCTCGGTTTATACGTTATTCGGCTTCAAGCAGGGTGATCTCGAAGTTGAGGTCCTTGCCGGCCAAGGCATGGTTGATGTCGAAGGTGACGAATTCTTTGGAGACCTCGGTCACGAAGGCCGGGATCTGCTGGCCGCCCGGCCCTGACAGGCAAACGGTCTGCCCGGCCTCAAGCTGATCGGCTCCGGGAATTTGGCCCAAGGGAATCGTCTGCACAAGGCTCGGGTCGTATTCGCCATAAGCCTCCGAGGCGGGGAGGTGCACCGTCTTTGTCTCATCGATGCCCATATCGACAACGGCGGCGTCGAAGCCTTTGATCATCTGGCCGGCGCCGCAGACGAACTCAAGCGGAGCGTCGCGGTCATATGACGAGTCAAAACTCGTGCCGTCGTCAAGCGTGCCCTTGTAATGTACCTTTACCTTTTTTCCCTCGTTGCTCATATGAGGCTTCCTTTCAAGCGGACTTCAGATAGGCTTTGCGCCAACGTAAGGATCCCCGCAAGTATACACCGGGCATCTGCGGAATCCGTACCATGATCTTCCAAGATGGAGAACTTTCCAAACTCGGGAGAGGGTGCACCAAGGCAGGCAGAGGCTCGAAGCCCGGATCATGCCGTGTGCCGTGCAGGCGAAAGCACGCCTGTCAGCGGTCCGCAAGATCAGCCAGGGTCATGCGTCGCCTGACCAGGTCCTCGAGGGGTCGAAGCGGCATACGGTCGTGGACGTTGAGGCCAGACTGAGCCGTTTCCATGAGGGCGTCGGCCAGCTGCGCCACCGGCCGGCCATAGATCTCGGCCTCATAGCCCTGCTCCATCAAGGCGTTCTTGGCGGCCTCTATATCGTCTGCGCCGACGCCATCGAAAAGCTCATCCATGGCATCGAGGCCTTGCTCTGAATAGAACAACCCCTTGATGAGCGCAGCGTATGCCATGACATAGGGAACAGGCATCGAGTCGGCTGGCCTGATCTCGATATAGGTCTTGAGCCTTACATCGTTGAAGAACATGGAAAGAGCATGTTCCAGCTCTTGCTGTCCCAGCGGCTCTTCGGCATAGAGTTCGCCGAAGGTCTTTTCCGAGTAACACCATTCATGGTTTTTGCACGGCACGAGGATCGCCGGCGTATCAAGCACGTACTCAGCGTAAGAGCGGAAACTGAATCCGGCGTCCATGACGCCGGGGACCAGGCCGCATCGGTCCGGGTCGCACTCCTGCCATATTTTTGCCCGGACCAGCTTGTGGGGCCGGGCCTCGCCTTCGAAGACCGGCGAGTTGTCACAGACAAGGTAGATGATCGGCGTGAGGGCGAAGGCAAGGCGAAGCTTTCTCAGGCAGTCATCGACCGAGCAATAGTCGATCGAGATCTGGGTCGATGCGCTTCCCCTCATCATGCTGATGCCGTAGGGGCCCCGCTCTCCCAAATACAGGTCCATGAACTTATAGCGCCTTTTAGGGATAAGCTCGAGGTCTGCCGCCTGTGCACTGGGGTGGTAGCCGACCAGCAAGGCTTTTTGCCCGACGGCGCTCAAGCGGTTGTGCAAGAGCCTCTCGAACTCGTTGAAGCACTCGTTTGCCTCGCCGAGGCCGGAAAAAGGCCCTGCAGAAAGTTCGAGCTGGGCGGCGGGCTCCAACGTTATGGCCTCGGTGATGCCGTCACCTTTCCGGGCAAGCCCCAAAAGGTCTCCTTGCTCGTCGCAGGTGGTAATCGGATAGTCACGCTTAAGCTCACGTAAAAGCCAGAGGATGCCTTTGTCTTGGCTATAAGACACCGGCTCCAAGCCCTTGTCGCGCACGATGGTATGCTCAAGCTCGATCCCAAGCTTGCCAGGTTCGTTCGTAATGCCGCTTTCGAAATATGAAACGATGCGGGCGATGTTTTCCTCGCGTGCCGGTTGGCCAGGATATCCTGAAAAGCCTGAAGAGTCGTCATCCATGGGTTTTCCCTGATTCTCGTCTTGGTCCGCAAAAGCACAGGCGCCTGCTCCCGCGATTGTTGTTTTCTTCATGTAAGAGGCTCCTGAGAGCAAATGCAATGTGCACCATAGTACCATTGTTTGTGTACAATATTTTCTTGGCCGTACGTGAAAAAGCGCGTCTGTGCCCAATGAAACCATGCGAAACAAGGCGATAATGGGTTTGACGATTAACAAGAGAACAGCGCTCCTGCTGGTCTACGACATACTGGCGACCTTCGCAGCCTACTGGCTTGCTTCCTTGTTGACCGACCTGCTTGGCGAAGTATTCGCCAACAATGAGATATACTTCATGATCGGCATACTTGCCCTGATCAACATCTTGATGCTTGCCTTTTTCCGCCTTTATAACAATCTTTGGGAATACGCCTCGGTCGATGAGGCCATACAGATCGTGATCGCCCTGGCGCTTTCTACGCTGGTCGGCGCCGTCTTTTTATGGGTCATCGATGTAAGGCTCCCCATCAGGGTGTTTTTTGTTGCGTGGTTCCTTTTGCTGTTCTTCATAGGCGGCTTGCGCATGGTCTATCGGATCGTGCCCCGTAAGCGGCGCGCATTCGGCAGGCGCACCCACAGCGTCGAGCGCCCCCGCACACTGATCGTCGGGGCAGGGGAGACGGGCTCCCTCACGATTGAGCGCATGGATTCAAAAGACCCGCTCATGCCAGGCGTTCCGATCATTGCCATAGACGATGATCCGTCCAAGAAGGGCCAGAGGATCCATGGGGTGAAGGTCGTGGGGACAAGTGACGACATCATCGCGATGGTCGAACGCTACAACATCGAGCAGATCGTCGTCGCGATCCCGTCGGCCTCGCTCGAGGAACGGAAGCGCATTTACGGGATCTGCACAAAAACCGAATGCCGCCTGCGCACCCTTCCCAATATACGAGAGCTTACCCTGGATGAGATAGGCGACGTCACCCTGCGCGACGTCGACGTTGCCGACCTGCTCGGCCGTGAAGAGATCGTCCTCAACACCCGAACGGTATCAGGCTATATTGCCGGCGAGACCATCCTGGTGACAGGGGGCGGCGGGTCGATCGGCAGCGAGCTCTGCCGCCAGCTTTGCAAGGTCGCACCTGCCCGGATAGTGATTTTCGACATATACGAGAACGATGCCTACATGCTGCGCCACGAGCTTCTTTCCGATAACGACGACGTCGACATCGTCGTTGAGATCGGCAATGTGTGCGACGCACAGCGGATGAACGAGGTGTTTGAGCGGCATCGGCCAAGCGTTGTTTTCCATGCCGCTGCGCACAAGCACGTGCCCTTGATGGAGCGCGCCCCCCGCGAGGCGGTGAAGAACAATGTATTCGGCACGCTCAACACGGTACGGGCAGCCGACCGCTACGGGGTCTCACGCTTCATCTTCATCTCGACCGACAAGGCGGTGAACCCCACATCGGTGATGGGCGCCACCAAACGCATGGGCGAGATGGTCATGCAATACTTCGCGCAAACCTCCGAGACCGTCTATTCTGCCGTCCGCTTCGGAAACGTGCTGGGAAGCAACGGCAGCGTCATCCCCGTGTTCAAACGCCAGATCGCTATGGGCGGCCCGGTCACGGTGACGCATCCGGACATCGAACGGTACTTCATGACCATCCCTGAGGCGGCGCGCCTTGTTGTGCAGGCCGGCGGGATGGCAACGGGCGGGGAGATATTCATCCTCGACATGGGAGAGCCGGTAAAAATCGTCGACCTGGCAAAAAGTCTGATCCAACTTTCGGGGTTCGTGCCTGACGCCGACATAAAAATCGAGTTCATCGGTCTGCGCAGGGGAGAGAAGATGTATGAGGAGCTGTTGATGAACGATGAAAGCACGCTTCCGACCGACAACTCCTCGATCATGGTATCGACCGGCCAAGAGGTCAGCCATGGCGAGGTGGAAGAAAAGATCAAGGAGCTCGAGTGCGCGATGGCGCGAAGCGACCAGGAGGCGATTGTCGTCTTGGAGCAGGCGGTTCCTACCTACACCCATACGCCTAATGGCGAGCGACGATCCTAGCCGCACACAGGAAAGCTCGCCCGGGGCGCGGCGGTTTTAGGATCCCAAAACTTTCGGAATTCACATACCTTGCTCCCGCTGGGCTTTTGCGTGCGGAATATTTTGTGACGTGGGACGAATAGTTTGGTACAATTCTACTTTTTATACAATAAATTGAATATTAATTTTAAAATATGCAGTATTAAGGAGAATCATGGGCATCAAAGCGGGAATTATCGGGGCAGCC
>JAVBQH010000075.1:0-11934 GCA_031549175.1 Raoultibacter sp. | reverse complement strand
GTCTTCGCGATACGGGGGTACGAAGCTTTATCGAGGTCGGGTGCGGCGGCACACTCGTAGGCTTCGTGCGCCGTATCGACAAGAAGAGCGAGCGGGTGCTTATTGAAGACCGGGCAAGCCTCGAGTCGTTTTTTGACAACCAAGGAGATTGAACATGGGTGAAGCAAACACTACCGGATCAGGGGCTGTTGTCACGGGCTCAAGCCGTGGGATCGGCCGCGCGATAGCCGAAGAGCTTGCAAGGCGCGGCCATGCGGTGTGCATCAACTACACATCGGAGAAAAGCCAGGATGAGGCCGAGGCTTTTGCCGAAGAGCTCGCAAGAAGCCGGGGCGTCGATTCGTACGCCCGAAAAGCAAACGTCGCAGACGCGGGAGAGGCGACGTCGTTGATCGAAGAGGCCTGCGAACGCTTCTGCGGCCTGGGCATCCTGGTAAACAATGCGGGCATCACGCGCGACAACCTTATCATCCGTATGAAGGAGGAGGACTTCGACCAGGTGATCGACGTCAACCTGAAAGGGGCTTTCAACTGCTGCAAGGCAGCCGCCCCCCTTATGATGAAGCAGCATTACGGGCGCATCATCAATATGAGCAGCGTCTCCGGCATCAAGGGCAATTTCGGCCAGACCAACTATGCGGCATCCAAGGCAGGCCTTATCGGCCTCTCGAAATCGCTCGCCCGCGAACTGGCCACACGCAACATCACGGTCAACGTGATCGCACCGGGCTTCATCGAAACGGACATGACGGAATCGCTCAGCGAAAAGATACAGGAAAAGATACGCGAGGAAATCGCCTGCAAGCGTTTCGGCGCCCCCAAAGAGGTGGCGGCACTGGCAGGGTTCCTCGCGAGCGAAGATGCCGCATACATCACCGGACAGGTGATCTCGATCGATGGAGGAATGGCAATATGACCTCGTGTGACACTGTGCGAAGGGTGGTCATTACCGGCACCGGCATGATTTCTCCCGCAGGTTCTGGCACCGAACGCCTCTGGGAGGCGCTCATGGGGAAGCGTTGCTGTATCGGCGAGCTCACCCGGTTCGACACAAGCGGCTACTCCTCAAAGATCGCCGCTGAGATCAAAGGCTACGATCCGCTTGAGTTCGGGTTCACGAAAAAGGAGGCGCGCCGCAACGCGCGCTTCGTCCAATACGCCATGATAGCCTCCGACGAGGCCATCGCCCAATCAGGCTTGGACCTCGACGCGGAGGACACCACGCGCATCGGCTGCCTTTTCGGCAGCGGCATCGGCGGCATGGAAGAGTTCGAGCGAGGATGCAACACCATCAGCGAGAAGGGGCCGGGCAAGCTCAACCCCCTGTTCATTCCCGTTATGATCTCGAATATGGCAGCCGGCAACCTGGCGATCAGATACGGTCTCCACGGCGAATGCACCAATGTGGTGACCGCCTGTGCAACCGGCACCCAAAACATAGGCGCGGCCTACCGTTCGATCCGCCACGGCTATCTCGACGCCGCCTTGGCGGGCGGGGCCGAAGAGTCGATCTCGCCGGTATGCATCGCCGGGTTCTCCAACCTTGGCGCGTTGAGCGGCTCTGATGACCCTGCCGAGGCGTCGCTCCCCTTCGACAGAAGGCGAAGCGGGTTTGTCCCGGGGGAAGGCGCAGGTGCCGTGGTGCTCGAGTCCTTGGAGCATGCCCAGGCTCGCAACGCCACGATCATCGCCGAGGTCGTCGGTTTCGGTTCGACGGGTGACGCCTATCATATGACGGCCCCCGACCCCGAGGGGAAGAACCTGGTATTGGCTATGCGCCAAGCACTCGAGGAAGGCGGCTTCAGCGCCTGCGACCTCGGCCACCTGAATGCGCACGGCACCGGCACGCCACCCAACGACAAGACCGAGGCTGCGGCGCTCAACGCATTGTGCGGAAACGCCGGAGGCGATGTCCCGGTTGTATCGGTCAAGGGGAGCATCGGCCATACCCTAGGTGCCGCCGGTGCGATCGAGGCAATCATCACCGCCCTGTCGGTTGCCCGTGACACGGTTTTGCCGACGGTCGGGTTCGCCGAGGCCGATCCCGAATGCGCGGTGCGTGTCCTCACCGAGCCCTTGCTGGACTATCCCCAAAAGGTGGCGCTCAGCAATTCCATCGGGTTCGGCGGGCACAACACATCGCTTGCCATCGCTCCCTTCAGGGGTAACTAGCGTGGGCGGGTATCCTCGCGGGAAAAGCGAGATCGAACGGGTCCTCCCGCACCGCGACCCCTTCCTTTGGCTCAGCCGCATCGTCTCATGCAGCCCCGGCGAAAGCGTGGTGGCCGAGCTCGACATCGACCCAAAGCTGCCCTTGTTCAAGGGGCATTTTCCCAGCTATCCGGTGTTCCCGGGTGTCCTGATAATGGAGGCGCTTGCCCAGGCAGCATCCTATTGCCTGCTGTCAGGGAGGGAGTCTGAAGGCGCGGTCGGGTTCTTTGCGGCAATCGACGGCGCGAAGTTCAGGAGCCAGGTGCTTCCGGGCGATACCGTACGGTTGGAAGCCCGGATCATCAAGGCGGGGAAAAGGCTTTGCACGGCCGAGACCGAGGCCTGGGTGGGGGATAGGCTTTGCGCGCAGGCAACACAGAAATATGTATTGGGGCCCGCATAAGACCAGGGCTGATACCCTGCGCACCTTGTGCGCGAAGAGGATATGCACAGTAAGGAACCTGTAGTTATGAAACGTGGCAAACAGCGCTATATCACCATCCCCTCTGCCGGTACGGACCTGCCCTCAGGGGCCGGCGCCCCGGGAATGGCCGACGAAGCCCTTCCCCCTCACGGCGTGCAGAAGGCTGCGGAGGTGTCATATCGCCTCGAAGGCCTTGCCGACGAGCTCCAGCCTGGGAAGGGCAACGGTTTCCCGGAAAAGCCAAGGGTGCTCATCATCGCCCATGACCTGAATGCAAAAAGGACTGCAAAGAGCTGCAGTATCGCAGGCCTCGATCCTGTTGTCGCCTATACGCACGACCAGGAGGCCAGCCAATACGTGCGCGAGGCCAAGGAAACCATCTGTCTGGCCGAGGCTTTTTCCTCCCATGTCTTCAACAACAGCTACACCGTGCTCAAGGCGGCCGACGAATGCGGGGCCCATGCAATACTGCTGGTCGACTCAGAGCTTGGGTTCGACGAGAGCTTCCTTGGCCGCGCACACCAGAAGGACCTGCCGGTATTCCGCGCATTAGACGGTTCGTATCCGCAGGCAGGTTGGCTTATATGCAAAGCAGACCATATAGACCAGGTTGAGCCGGCATGGCGGAAGTGCCCGCACTGCGGGCTGATGTTCGACGTGAAGGGGCTTTCGACCTCCCATTACGTATGCCCTGCATGCAAGAGCTATTTCAGGATGAGCTCCCTGGAGCGGATCGACGACGTGCTCGATGCCGGGAGCTTTACCGAGTGGAACTGGCCGGTCGAGCAGAAAAACCCCCTTGACTTCCCTGAATACCTCGAGAAGCTCGACGAGGTGCGGGAGCGCGTCGGGGCCGACGAGGCGGTGCGCTGCGGATCCGGCAGCATAGCGGGCATCCCTTTGGCCCTCTGCATAATGGAGTCGCAGTTTCTCATGGGGTCTATGGGCTCGGTTGTGGGGGAGAAGATCACCCGCACGGTCGAGGAGGCGACAGCAAACGAGCTGCCCCTTGTCATCTGGACCGCCTCGGGCGGGGCGCGCATGCAGGAAGGTATCCATTCCCTGATGCAGATGGCAAAGGTCAGCTGTGCGCTTGAGCGCCATGGGAAGGCCGGGCTCCTCTCGATCACCGTGATCACCGACCCGACGACAGGCGGTGTGACCGCGTCATTCGCCATGCAGGCCGACATCGTTTTGGCCGAACCTGAGGCGCTTATCGGGTTTGCCGGAAAGCGTGTTATCCAAGACACCATCAAGCGGGCGCTTCCCGAAGGATTCCAGACGGCTGAATTCGCCCTCGAGCATGGCCTTATCGACGCCATTGTCGGCAGGGACGAGCAGCGTGAAACGCTCGCCCATCTCCTTGCTATACATTCCGTCACCTCGAACAGGGGGAAGATCGAAGAGGGCGCCCTGATCAGCTACACTGCGGTCTGCGAGAGCCTCGACAACCGCTATGGCACCTACAACACGGTTGCCTATGGGGTCATACCCCAGATAAAGAGCCTCTTTATAACCGGGTCCCAAAAAGGGAGGGTGCCGGCAGCGAACAAGAGGAGGCAGACGAAGCGCCTGGCGCGCCAATCGAGGCGCCTCAAAGGCGACGAGATGCGGCTCCGCGCCTTCTACGGCGAACCGACCGTTGCCGAAGAAGACCTCCTCGGCGCTGACGCCGACGGCCTCGGGCAGGACAACGACAACAAGGCATGGGAAAGCGTCAAGCTGGCGCGCAACACCAAGAGGCCGACCGCTCAGTACTATATCGGCTCCCTGGTAAAAGGATTCATCGAGCTGCATGGGGACCGGTCGTTCGGAGACGATGCCGCTATCGTCTGCGGCGTCGGCTGGATCGGCGGCCATCCCGTCACGGTCGTCGCCCAAGAGAAAGGCGCCGACTTGAATGAGCGCATCGCCCGTAACTTCGGGTGCCCGCTTCCGGAGGGATACCGGAAGACCTTGCGCATCATGAGGCAGGCGGAGAAGTTCGGACGGGCAATCGTATGCCTGGTCGATACGCAGGGTGCCCATTGCGATATGGCGGCTGAAGAGCGCGGCCAGGGAAATGCCATCGCGGAGAACCTTATCGCCATGGCAGGGTTGGAGGTCCCGGTCATAAGCGTCGTACTCGGCGAGGGAGGGAGCGGCGGGGCGCTTGCCTTGGCCCTTTCAGACCGCGTCGCCATACAGGAAAACGCCGTCTACTCCGTCTTATCCCCGGAAGGCTTTGCCTCGATACTGTGGAAGGATGCAAGCCGGGCCGCTGAGGCCGCCGCCGCTATGAAGATGAGTGCCCAGGAAGCCTTCGATATGGGCATCGTCGATGCGGTGATCTCCGAGGGCGAGGGTGCGGCGCATGAAAACCCTGAAACGGCATCAGCATGCCTGAAGAGCTACCTTATCAACAACTTGGACGAGCTGTCAGGGCTTACGCCCGACCAGCTGCTCGAGGGCCGCTACCGCCGCTTCAGGAAGTACTAGGGCCTCTCTTGAAGGCTAGTCAGGGAAGTCTTGCTCGCTGCCGGCCTGCAGCATGTTGATGCGTTCGTGCAAGGCCTTTTTCTCTAGGAAGCCGAGGCGGATGTCCCCACTCCTTCGCTGGGCCTCGGCAATGGACATCTGTTCCACCTCGTCAATGAACTTCTGGTAGGCCTCTTGCTGCTGCCCTGTCATGAACTCCATGTATATGCCGGTGTAGAAGGTGTTGTAATAGGCATCTTTCTTCTTCAAGAATGTGCGGAAGGTGACTACCAGGCAAAGAAGCCAACATAAAAGGGCCGTCAGGCTGGTAAGCAGATACCATCCGATTGCGGGGTCGATAAGGAAGGCGGCAGCGTAGAGGGCGCAGACAAAAAGCAGCCAGAACATGAATTTCCTGAATACGCGCCACACGGCCTTGAACCGGACTTTCTTTTCTACCCAGGAAGAAATGGCCCGGGGGAACAAGACGAAGGCCCACATAAGCACATCAGGTATGATGAAGATACCGACGAAGCCTGTCAGCAGAAAGCAGGCAAGCGCCGTTATAATGACGTTTGCAATGGAATATATCACCATGCTAAGCGTCACCCCCTTTTCCCAAGCCGGCGCCGCCCATGCCTTGGATGGCGCGCAAGGCCCCATCGGAGATATACCCAAGCCCGATGAGGGCCTCATCCAAGCTGCCACCCTCGCCTTCCTGAAGCTCTCTGGCGGCTTCGACCTGCTGGTTGCTTACCAGTCCGCTTGAGACCAGGATCCCCTCAAGGCCCTTGCCCCCACTCGCCTTGCCAAGGGTCATGTCCTTGATGAGGTCGTGGGCCTTGGCGTTGTTGATGTAGTTGGCTCCTATAAGCTCTTGGACCTCGAGGAAGATGTTGAGCAGGTCGGGGGAGATTAAGCGGAGTGCGACCAGGTTCTCGCCGAGAAGCCCGCCCTGTTCCTTTTGGAATTCGAGGGCTTGGCCGAGCTGGCCTTCGGTGACCACGTTGCCGTCGAGGAGGATCTGGCCGAGCTGCAGCCTCTGGAGCTGGCTCGCGTCCTCTTCGACCGTCTCGCGCATGACCTGCTGGATGCTGACGTAGGCATTGAGGGTCTCTTCAGACAGCGCATGGGTCTCAACAAGGATGTTTCCCAAGAAGCCGCCGGTCCGTTTCTGTATATCGATTGCCTTTTGCAGCTGGAACCCGTTGATGACGGCTGCCTTCAAAAGGATCTGCCCCAACGGGAGCAGATGGAGGTTGTCGAGGCCGGCAAGACGCCTCTTGGCGTCCGTGAGGATGACGTCCTCGCGGATATCGCCGATCGTCAGGCTGCGCCCATGGACGGTCGACACCCAATGACGTTCGCGGAATTTGAGCAGGCCTCTGAAGATCGGGGGGTACCAGGTATAGGTGAAAGCATACTGCAAGGGTATCCAGAGTGCATAGCGGAGATAATTCTCGGTGTTGAGGATATATACCTGGATCATGATATAGGCCAAGACCAGGATGGTGGCCGACTGGAAATTCATGATCAGGCTGACGGAGGCCAGGCTGCCGGGAAAGGCGAACATGGCGACGAAGCGGACGAGGTAGAAGATGAAGGCCATAAGGTTGAAGAAGGGACGTGTCAGGTAGAAGGCCATGTCGAGCTGTTTGAAGCTCAGGTTTCTCATCGACGAGAGGAGCAGCCGGGGGGCATATTGGATCATGGCGTCCATATGCCCCTGCATCCAGCGGGTACGCTGTTTGATCGATTGCTTGAGCTGGAGCGGCTTTTCGTCATAAAGGCGTGCAGTATGGACCCAATGGCAGGCACGGTCTTCGCGCAGCACGTATTTCGCCGTGAGGACGAGGTCTTCTGTCAAGGAGTCCGATTCCCAGGCAAGCTTGTTGAGCATATCCGGCCTCAACACCATGCCGGTGCCGCCCATCTGGGCAGAAAGGTTCACGTTCGAGTGGGCTTCTTGGTAGGTGGCGTTGCTGAGCCAGTAGGCCATGGAATAGCATTTCGATATCCAGGTGTCCGAAGGGTTTTTACATCCAAGGTAGCTCTGCATGATCTCGTGGCCTTGGTTGAGGTGGCGGTTGATCTCGCTCAAATACTGCTCGTTCACCAGGTTGTCGGCATCGAGGACGATATAGGCGTCGTAGACATCCCCCGCGAGCCTCATCTCCTCGAGTATCCCGAACATCCACTTCAGCGCATATCCCTTCCCCTTGTCGACGTCATCGGTCCTCTCCATGGCGATCGCACCCCGGCCTTTGACGATCTGCGCCGTCTTGTCGGTGCAGTTGTCGCAGATCACAAAGATGTCATAGCGGCCTTTCGGGTAGTCCATGGCAAAAAGCGAATCAACCAGATGCCCGACGACGGCCTCCTCGTTGTGCGCACAGCCGAGAACCGCAAAGCGGTTGGCCTTGCCGGGGGTGGGCTTGAGGGGGGCATGGGGGTTTCGGGGGAACAGCTTGGACACAAAAAGGATGATGGGGTCATAGAACCAGAAGAGGATGCTGGTGAACTCTGCGGTAAAGATCAGGATCAGGACGAGGGGGCCGAAGACCTCGGGCGCCCCATACCAGATAGCCAGGCCGATGCAGAAGAGGGCAGAGAATACGGCGACTGCCTGCAGTTTTTGCCGGGCGTTGAGGGTCGAGTCGTTATGGGGCACACGCGTCTTGGTGAGCGAGACGCATGCGCAGACAACCGCCAGCAGGCCTGAAGCGGCCAACCCCGCGTAGACATAGAAGTCCTCGGGCTCTATAGGGAGGGTGCGTGCGATCCAGTCATCGATATCCCCCTTGCAATACAAGACCAACATCGCCGCAAAGAAGAAACAGGATATCACTGCAATGACAAGGGAGAACGCCCGGATTACGCCAGCCGCCCGATTGGAGGAATGTTTTAACAGAAAAGCGACGGCGATGGTGAGGAGTGCCATGCCTCCCCAAATCGCCAGGCTATATGGCCCTTCGAAGAGCATGCTTGCCGAGGGGAAGTACGCAATGAAAAACTCATAGACAAAAAAGAGTGAGGAGGCGTCAACCATGGGTCTTACAATCCTCCTCTTGCGCTGCCACCGAAAACCCGCCGTCTCCGGTGAGGCGTATCCCGAATACGTCCAGCCAACTGCCTTGTAGGGGAACCGGCTGGGCTCCTGGTCGAAACCGAGAATCTACGCGTAAGCAAAAAAGAGCCTGCCAAAAGCAGCAAGATGCCGGGAACGCACATGGATCAGGGCCGCTCGTTCCCTTCTTACCTCTCCTGCTCTCCGCCCTTTTGCCAAAAGCGCGAATCAAGCTAGAATTGTAACAATTGTGGGTATCGGTGTAAACTGTTTTAGCAAGAAGGGGACGCAAGAAGTTTCAGGGAAAACCTGTTGAGGCACTTGATTTTGGCAGGGCTCGGCAACCCATCCCTTGGACATCGCTCCCAGAGACGTGGTATGCGCCGGGCTGCAAAAGCGTTTCCGGCACAGGGGGTAATTGAGAAGAGGGAAATGATGTTAACACCTGAACAGGTTAAACAATACTTGGACAATGACGACAAGGTTCTTCTGCTTGATGTGAGGGAGCCGGCCGAATTCGCCCAAGGCCACATCGAAGGCGCCGCCCTTGTGCCCCTTGCCTATCTCCTGTCTTTCACGTCCGCCTCTGATCTGGGCGAGGAGGTGCTCGACCCCCTGGCCAAGGAGAAGGGGATGGGGGACGCCACCGAGGCCAGCGCCTATCTCGTGTATTGCCATAGCGGTGTCAGGGCAGAAACTGCGGCCTTGCACCTAAGAGGCCTCGGTTTCGAGCCGGTTTACAATGCAGGCGGGATCGTGCAGTGGCCGTATGGACTTGTAACCGCCGGCTAGGCGGTTGTATCCTGGCCTCGCAGCCATAGGGAAGCTTGTACAACCCCATGGCTATCATCGGCGTCCTCTTGATTTGTGCAGGCATCGTCGTTGCCAACTGGAAGGGCATCTCCGAATTGCGCGCCCGCCAATTGCGTGCACGGGAACAGAAAAAGCGACTATAATGTAAGGCCTTCCTGATATCGAACTAAGAGCCCATACCGTATGAGAGGGAGTCGGCGTGAAGAAGAATGATTTGAATTTCCTGAAAAACCTGCTTGAGACGCCATCGGTCACCGGATCGGAGACGAAGGTGGCGCAGCTGGTGCGCGATCGGGTCGCTGCGACCGCCGATGTGGTGGAAACCGACGTGATGGGCTCGGTGCATGCCACCTTGCATGGAAAGGCGACGGGCCCTTCGACCATGCTTTCCGCCCATATGGACGAGATAGGGCTCATGGTCACCTATATCAGCGAGGACGGCTATTTGAGCGTGTCCGCGGTGGGGGGCGTCGATGCCGGTATATTGCCTGGCATGAGGGTCGACGTGCACACCAAGAAGGGCGCCTTCAAGGGAGTGGTCGGACGCAAGCCGATCCATTTGATAGAACCCGAGGAACGCAAGAAGGTGACCTCCCTCGACAAGCTGGTCATCGACATGGGCATGTCGGGGAAGGCTGTCCGCAAGCGCGTTGCAATCGGCGACGTCATCACCTTCGGGGTCGGCTTTGAGCGTTTTGGCTCCCAGATGGCCGTCTCGCGCTCCTTCGACGACAAGGCCGGCGTGTGGGTGGCGGTGCGCGTGCTTGAGCGCCTGCGGAAGGAAGGCGGGCTGAAGGGCGATTTCATCTGCGCCGCAACGGTGCAGGAGGAGATCGGGGTGCGCGGTGCGGAAACCTCCGCCTATCGCCTCCGCCCCGATATCGGCCTTGCGTTCGACGTCACGCACGCGACCGATTATCCCGGAATCGAGAAGACGAAGCACGGGGCGATCTCCTGCGGCAAGGGGCCGGTCATAGCACGCGGCCCCAATATCAATCCCACGGTGTTCGAGCGCCTGGTGAAGGCCGCAGAAGAGGAAGGCATCCCTTACCAGGTCGAGGCTGAGCCTGGCGTTACCGGCACCGATGCGCGGGCGCTTCAGGTTGCACGTGGCGGCAGGGCCGCAGGCCTGGTCTCTGCCCCTTTGCGCTATATGCATACCCCCACCGAGGTCCTCGACCTCAGGGATTTGGAGGCGACCGTCCTCCTTATCTCCCGGTTCGTGCTTGACCTTGACAAACAGGCAAGCTTCGTGCCGGGCATGGGCAACTAGCCTTCGGTGGCGGATCGGCGCGGAGCCTTGATGCCCACGTATCCATGCGGCGCACCAACCAAGAACATGAATGAAGAAGAATGAAGAAACTAGAAGAAAAAACCATCGCCCGCAACAAGAAGGCATTCCACGAATACGAGATCCTCGACCGATATGAGGCCGGAATCGTGCTGACCGGAACCGAGGCCCGCTCGTTGCGCGAGAACAACTGCCAGCTGACCGACTCCTTCGCCCTTGTGCGCGAAGGGGAGGTATGGCTGCACAACGTGCATATCCCCCCGTTTGCGCAAGGCAACATCAACAACCCCGATCCTGACCGGAAGCGCAAGCTGCTGTTGCACAAGAGCCAGATTGCGATGCTGAACGAGGCGATCCGCGAAAAAGGGATGGCTCTGGTTCCTTTGAGGATATATTTCGCAAAAAATAATCTCGTTAAAGTGGAGATTGCCCTCGCTCGCGGCAAGAAGCTCTATGATAAAAGGGCCTCCATGGCAGCACGGGATTCGAAGCGCGAGATCGAACGTGCACTCAAAGAGCGTAGCCGATAGGAGAATTAATGGCCCAAGTTGATGCCTATGACGACGAGGAGCTCACCGACGAGGTTGAAGAGGCCTCGGCCGACGATGAGCCTGAAAATAGCGATGAGTTCGACAGAGAATTCGAGGACGTTGACAACGAGGAGCTCACCGACGACTTCGAGGAGGAAGATCCTGAGGACGACCTCGAAGAGGATCTTGACGACGAAGACGACGAAGAGTGGGAGGGCGACGAGCCCGACGACGAAGAATACGATGAGGAAGACGACGACGTAGAGTCCGAAGAAGAGGACGAATCCCTTTTCACCCGCGAAGGCCTGCAGTCTGCGGCGGGGGATCTCAACGAAATCTATAAAGAAGGAGCGGCGGCTGCAAAAGAGCTGAAGGAGGCCTTCGACGACATCAAGTCCGCCTTCAACTTCGGCAGTTTCTTCAAGTAAGCCCGCCCGACAGCATACGTTTCTTGACAGCACCGTTCAGGCGGCTACAATGTAAGCCCGGCAAGGGAAGGTTTCTTGCCGGAGGCGTTACCGAGCCGTATCGCCCTGCACTTTGAACAGGTGGAGCCAGTAGACCCCTGTCCCAACAGGCTGCACAAAGCTATTGCGTGTCGGGCACAACTACGGGGGCGACTGGTTTCGACATGGTAAGTTTGATATGTGGAGCAAGCCGTGGTCTCCTCGCCACGCTAAACAGGGGTACCGTCAATTTAATTGGCAAAGATCAAAAACTCGCCCTCGCTGCTTGATTAAGCCGTGGGCTGTCAACCTCGGGAACTTCCCCAGCCTGGGTGCGACATCATTTTTGGGGAACGCTCTTAAGCACGTAGACGGTATGGCTTAAGCTAAGACTGAACCGACTGGGATGCGTCTTGCAGTCAATGGGCGGGGCGTCTCCGAAATCTAAACATTGACTAAGCTTGTAGCGCCGCATGGATGATTTAGTATGGACCGGAGTTCGACTCTCCGCGCCTCCACCAGAAATGACACAGGGAGCCGATCGGCTCCCTGTTTGCTTTGTTCTATCAATTTCATTGCTTATTCCTCGGTTCCTTCTGTATTGCAGTTACCGTACTGATTCGCAGAAGAAGCGCGCCATTTTAAGCTAAGGCAGTAGCCACATGCCTCCGCGTTGCTCTGGCAAGAGTGGGCCT
>JAVBQH010000094.1:0-50272 GCA_031549175.1 Raoultibacter sp. | reverse complement strand
CTTCCTCATCAAGACCGAGCAAATGTAGGGCTTCGGCGCGGTTCACCTCTACCTCCTCGGTATCCGGTAGAGAATCTTAACACGTAATGGCACTATGCCCTTTCTTTTTTTGGGAACAGGAGATACCCACACAAAATCGTTATCGCGAAAAGCGCCGCACCGCCGAAGAAGACGGGGAAGAATCCGGAGCTGTCGAAAAGGAGCCCCCACACCATGACCCCTCCCCCTACGCCGATGTCGTTCATGAGGAAGACCAGGGCATTGGCTGCGCCCCAACGGTTCGAGGGCGAGGCCTTCACGGCGACGGCGACGAACAGGGGCATCGAGAACCCGAAGCAGATGCCATATCCCACTCCGAACACATAATAGAGGTATTCGTTGTGGATGAAATACACCCCCAACAGCGAGATGATCCCTGCCGCCATAGCGCACAACAAAATGACCTGGGGCGGGATCCGATCCATCAGCTTCGATGAAGTGAGCCGCAGCACCACGGCACAGGCTGCAGAGACCAGGAAGAACGAGCCGGGGTTGGCGTATCCAAGCGATGTCGCATAGAGGGCGGCATAGGAGATGAAGACCGCGATGCCGGCGGAACAGAAGAGCATGGGAACGGCGCCGCGCAAGGCACGCCTTTCGAAAAACCGCCCCATGAAGGAATGCCTCTCCGGCATCGGCGGGGCTGCTTCTTGGGTTGGGGAGCCCTTTGCTTCGAGAACCTGCCCCTCTTCGCCGCCCGTATCCTGCGCCGCGAGCCAACGCTGCCGGTAGCCGGAGCTTTCGGGGAGCCTCATCGGGTTTTTCTCATAGCGAATCGATATGCCGAGCATCAGCATCACAAAACCTATGGCCGTGAATCCCACGGTGAGGGATTCGCTGTAACCAAGCCCTGTCAGCCAGATCGCCAGTGCGGGGCCGGTGGCAAGCCCTAAAGCCTGCCCGAGCCCGAAATACCCCAGGCCTTCGCCGAGGCGTTCTCGCGGCAACACGTCTGCCGCACACGCGCTTGCCGAGGTATGGTTCGCCGCGAAACCGAGCCCCGTAAGGATTCTGGAACATATCTGGATAGGGACATCTTGGGAGATCAAGGGGAGCAGGGAGCCGATCAGGAGCACGACCGACCCCACCACCACGACAAGCCTTCGTGAATATCGGTCGGCCGCGCTGCCGCTCACGAAACGCGAAAGGATGGCCGAGAACGAAAAGACTGCGACCAGGACTCCGCTGTAAAACGCGTTTCCGCCTGAGGCGACGATGAACAGCGGAGTGCCCACGATGTTGCATTGCCCGAAGGTGGTGACGCAGAGGCTGAGCAGCGCGATACGCACGAACTGAAAGGACCAGATACGTGATCCCTTGTGTCCCGATATGATAGCCTCAGTTGATCCCATTGCCTCGTCTGCCTTGCGCTCCTTCACACAAGCATTGTAGCGCAGAGGCTTTGCTTTCGCAGAAAAGCGTGCAAAGGGGTCGGGCCCTTTTGCACGCTTTCGGAAAGAAGAGGCCGGTTAGTTGAGCACTGAGCAGCTGTAATCGCCCAGGTCGTTGATGTCGACGACCACACGGGCACCGTCATGCAGACTGCCTGCAACGATCTTTTCCGCCACGGCGTCAACCACCACTTTTTGGATCAGGCGCTTGAGCGGGCGTGCCCCGAAAACCGGGTCGTAGCCGTCGATGCTGAGATGTTCCATGGCCGCCGGCGTCACCTCGAGCGTGATGTTGTGCTCTGCCAGGCGGCGGCGGACGTCTTCAAGCTGCAGGTCCACGATCGGCTCGATGCTCGTCATGTTCAGCGAGTTGAACACCACGATATCGTCGATACGGTTGAGGAACTCAGGCCGGAAGGTGGCACGGAGCGCCCCGTCAATTGCCTTCTTCTTTGATTCCTCGTCGCCCGTTTCCATGAATTCCCGGATAAACTGGCTGCCGACGTTGCTGGTCATGATAATGATCGCGTTCTTGAAGCTGACCACGCGCCCTTGCCCGTCGGTCAAACGCCCGTCGTCAAGCACTTGGAGGAGAATGTTGAACACGTCGGGATGCGCCTTCTCGATCTCGTCGAGAAGCACCACCGAATACGGCCTCCTTCTGACCGCCTCGGTCAGCTGGCCGCCCTCGTCGTAGCCGACATATCCGGGAGGTGCCCCGATCAGGCGCTGTACGCTGAACTTCTCCATGTACTCGCTCATGTCGATGCGAACCATGGCCTTTTCGCTGTCGAAGAGGTATTCGGCAAGCGCTTTTGCAAGCTCGGTCTTGCCGACGCCCGTTGGCCCCAGGAACAAGAAACTGCCGATCGGCCGATCGGGATCGGAAAGCCCTGCCCGACTGCGCCTGATCGCGCCGGCCACGGAGGACACGGCCTCGTCCTGCCCGACAACGCGCTCACGCAGCTTGTCTTCGAGGTTCACGAGCTTCGCCATTTCGCCCTGCATCATCTTGGAGACCGGGATGCCTGTCCACAAGGACACCACCTCGGCGATCTCTTCTGCAGTGACCTCTTCTTTAAGGAGCGCACCGCTCTCTTGCTTTTCGTTAAGCATCGTCTCTGCATTTTCCAGCTGGTGTTGCAAGCCGGGGATGCGCGCATAGCGAAGCTCGGACGCCTTCGAGAGGTCGCCCTCACGGGTGGCGCGCTCCTCTTCAAGCTGCGCCGCCTCAAGCTCGGCTTTCAGGTTCTGGACGTTGACGATGACGTCCTTCTCGTTTTGCCATTCCGCTTTCCTTTTGTCCAAGTCGTCTTGGGCAGAAGCGATCTCTTGGCGAAGGGCCTCGAGCCGCTCGCGGCTCGCCTCGTCGTCTTCCTTCATCAGCGCCTGCTCTTCGATCTGCATCTGGGTCAGCTTGCGGTCGGCGGAGTCAATTTCTTCCGGCATGCTCTCGATCTCGATGCGCAGGCGGCTGGCCGCCTCGTCCATGAGGTCGATTGCCTTGTCGGGCAGGAAGCGGTCGGTGATGTATCGGTTCGAGAGCTCGGCCGCCGAGACGATGGCCGAATCGGTGATGCGGACGCCATGGTGGATCTCGTACTTCTCTTTCAGCCCGCGCAGTATCGCGATGGTGTCTTCGACGCTCGGCTCCCCGATAAGGACCGGCTGGAAGCGGCGCTCGAGGGCGGCGTCCTTCTCGATGTACTTGCGGTATTCGTCGAGCGTCGTGGCGCCGATGGCGTGCAGCTCGCCGCGCGCAAGGGCGGGTTTGAGCATGTTGCCTGCATCGATGGAGCTCTCGCCTGTGGAGCCGGCGCCGACGATGGTATGGAGCTCGTCGATGAAGAGCAGTATTTGGCCTTCGCTTTCCTTCACCTCGCGCAAGACGGCCTTCATGCGGTCCTCGAACTCGCCGCGATACTTCGTTCCGGCGACCATCGACCCCATGTCAAGCGCGATGATGTCGCGGTCTTTGAGGGGCGTAGGCACATCGCCGGCAACGATGCGCTGGGCAAGGCCTTCGACGATGGCGGTCTTTCCTGTCCCAGGTTCACCGATGAGGACAGGGTTGTTTTTGGTGCGTCGGGAAAGGACCTGTATCGTGCGGCGGATTTCCTCAGCCCGCCCGATCACGGGATCGAGTTTTCCTTCACGTGCCATCTGCGTCAGGTTCTGGCCGTATTGTCCGAGGGCCTCGAACTGCACCTTCGAGCTTTGGTCGGTAACGCGGGTTGCCCCACGCAGCTCGTCGTAGGCAGCCTCGATGTTCTTCCTGTTGATGCCCACGGCTCCGAGCATCTTTCCCGCCGCGCCCTTGTCTTCGGAAAGAGCGATGAGCAGGTGCTCGCTCGTGGCATAGCTGTCACCCAGCTTTTCTGCGATCTTGACGGCGTTGTCAATGACGGACATGAAGGCCTGGCTTGGTTGCGCGCCGAACTGCCCGCTGACATGCGCCCCCTTCTTTATCTCTTCATCGACGCCCGACAAAAGGTGGTCGGGGTCTGCGCCGATCCGCTTGATGATTGCAGAAAGGTTGTTTTCCTCCGCCGTCAGCAAAGCCTTCAACAAGTGGAGGGGCTCGACCGTCGAGGCCTCTTCTTCAGCCGCAATAAAGATAGACTGTTGTAAGGCTTCTTGCGCGGTGAGCGCCAGTTTATCTAGTCTCATGAGGATTCCTCCTTCGGTTTTCTGTTACTGTATTCGCCGCAACGCGCCCGGCACCTCGGCACGCACCAAGGCGGTCACGCTCTCGCGCGTTTCAAGCTCATGCACGCGGTCTGCCAAGCGGCGAACCCGCTTATGCAGGTCGTCAAGCTCCTTATCCCGCTCCTCGAGCCTGCCTCGCAGGTCAAGAATGCGTATGACGCCTGCCAGGTTGATGCCTTCGCTGGTGAGTTCGTTGATCAAGGCGAGGCGTTCGATGTCGGCAGGGGAATACATCCGCGTGTTTCCTCTGGTGCGCTGAGGGGTTACCAAGCCTTTCTGCTCGTATATCCTCAGTGTTTGTGGATGCACTCCCGCCAGATCAGCTGCGACGCTTATCATATAGAGGGGTTTGTTCCTGTCATCCATTGTCGTAACGCTCCTTATGTTTTACGAAGGTGCGTGGGGGTTCTCCAAGGCCTGGCCGTGCCTAGGCCTCGGAGCCAAAGGCCGGCAGCAAGACTGCAGTCCGCTACCATTTCCTTAGGTCCTCTTCGGTGGCCGCCTTGAAGGCCTCCAACGCCCCACGCTGCTCTTCGTTCATTTCCTTGGGAATCTCTACTTCTACCTTTATCTTCAAATCTCCGTTCCCGCCGCCTTGGAGCTTGGGGGCACCCTTTCCCTTGACCGTAAGTATGGTTCCGTCTTGGGTGCCTGCGGGAACCTTGACCTTGACTTTCTTTCCGTCCGGCGTGGGAACGACAATCGAATCCCCGAGCGCCGCCTCGGCGAGGTTCACGGGAAGGTCGACGAGGACGTCTGCACCCTTCCTGGAATAATAGGGATGCGGGGATATCTTGGTGCTTATCAGCAGGTCGCCCGGCTTCCCACCGTTGGCGCCCGGGCCGCCCTTTCCTTTAAAGCGTAGGCGCCCCCCGTCTACCGCGCCGGCAGGTATCTTCACGTCGAAGGTCTCCTTCTCGGTCTTCCCCGGCACTTTGACGCTGACGCGCTTTTCGCCGCCATGGAAGGCCTCGTCGAAAGCGACCTCGAGGGTGACGTTCATGTCTTGGCCGCGCTGCGGGATAGCCTGGCCACGGCCGCCACGGCCACCGAACCCGCCGAAGCCTCCGAAGTCGCCGCTGAAGGCGCCTTCCCCGTTTCGTATGCTCTCAAGGATGTCGGCCCAGCTGCCGTAGCCGCCGCCGAAGGGGTTGCCCTCGGGGGAGCCTCCCCAGCCGCGGGGGATCTGGTTTTCGTTTGCGGTGCCATACTGGTCGTAGAGGTCTCTCTTCTTGTCGTCGGAAAGAACCTCGTAGGCCTCGTTTATTTCCTTGAACTTGCTCTCGTCGCCGCCGGTGTCGGGGTGGTGCTCGCGTGCAAGCTTCCTATATGCCTTTTTGATCTCGTCGGGTTTTGCGTTGCGTGGAACGCCCAGCATTTTATAGTAATCGGGGGTAGTTGTCGCCATTCGCTCCACCTCACTTTCTCTATCTAAAACGAACGGGCTTCGCTTCCGCTCGCCCGTTCAACCTTGCGTAGTCGCTTTAATCGTCTTGCGGCGTCTCCCTTTTCGGGCCGCCGGTCGTAACGGTAACCATAGCGGGTCTCAACACCTTCTTGCCCATTTTGTAGCCTTTTTGGTACACATCGGCAACTGTTTCGTCAGGCATTTTCGCATCGCATACCGTGCTCACCGCCTGGGCTTCCAAGGCGTCGAAGGCTTCGCCCTTCGGGTTGACCACGATCACGCCCTGCCGTGCCAAGGCGTCGACAAGCTTTGCATGCACGGCTTGCACGCCTTGCAACAGCCCGCCTTCGCCGTTCTTCTCGGCATACTCGATGCTGCGCTCGAAGTCGTCGATCACCGGCAGGAGATCGCAGACCAGCTTCTCGGTCGCGCATTCCTTTTCTTCCGCAAGCCTCTCGGTCGTGCGCCTTCGGTAGGTGTCCCATTCGGCATGCAGGCGAAGGTATTTGTCCCGCATCTCGGTGGCTTCTGCCTGTGCGGCCGCGAGCGCTTCATCGACCGCAGCCGCTCCTTCAGCCTCAACCTGGTCAGCGGAACCGTTTTGCGATCCCGCCTTTTCAGCTTTGTGCGAAGGCCCCGCCCCCGCGGCAGAACCTTTTCCACCGGCGGGTTCGGAGCTTCCTTTGACGGCGGCTTGTGGCGAGGAGGAGGGAGCGCCGCCGTCCGTGTGAGCTTGGTCGGGAGATTGCAAGACTTCGTCCTTTACAGGCTTGGTCATTGTTATTTCTCCTTTGATTCGTCTTCGTCGACGACCTCGTAATCTGCTTCGATGGTCTCGTCAGCAGAGGTGTCTGTCGCTGCAGCCGCGCCATCACCGGCATCCTGACCCTCGGTCGAGTACACGACTTCGGCGAGCTTGTAGCCGGCGGCCTGCATCTTTTCTGTAGCCGCCTTGATGGCGTCGATGTCGCTGCCTTCCAGGGCTGACTTCGCCTCCGCGACGGCCTCTTCCGCTTGGCTCTTGACGTCTTCGGGGGCCTTGTCGCCGACTTCGGTCAGGGTTTGCTCGGTTGCGTTCACCAAGGCGTCGGCGTTGTTGCGCACTTCGACTTCTTCCTTGCGCTTCGCGTCTTCCTCGGCATGGGCTTCGGCATCCTTTACCATGCGGTCGACTTCGTCGTCGTTCAGCGCAGTCGAGCCGGAGATGGTGATCTGCTGCTGCTTGCCGGTTCCCAGGTCTTTGGCGGAAACGTTCACGATGCCGTTCGCGTCGATGTCGAAAGTGACCTCGATTTGCGGGACGCCGCGGCGCGCAGCCGGGATGCCGGACAGCTGGAACTTGCCAAGCGTCTTGTTGCCGGCGGCCATTTCACGCTCGCCTTGCAGTACGTGGACCTCGACGGAGGTCTGGTTGTCGGCCGCAGTCGAGTATATCTCGGTCTTGCGGGTCGGGATGGTGGTGTTGCGCTCGATCATCTTGGTCATGACGCCGCCCATGGTCTCGACGCCGAGGGAAAGCGGGGTCACGTCGAGGAGCAGGATGCCCTCAACATCGCCGGAAAGCACGCCGCCCTGGACAGCCGCGCCCATGGCGACCACTTCGTCGGGGTTGACCGACATGTTCGGCTCTTTGCCGGTCAGGTTTTTCACGAGCTCTTGCACTGCAGGCATGCGGGTCGAGCCACCCACGAGGATGACCTCGTTCACGTCGCCTGTCTTGAGGCCAGCATCTGCGAGAGCTTGCTCGACCGGCTTCTTGCAGCGGTCAAGCAGGTCTTTGGTGATGCGCTCGAACTCCCCGCGGGTAAGCGTGTAGTCGAGATGCTTCGGCCCGTCGGCGTCAGCGGTGATGAAAGGCAGGTTGATGTTCGTCTGCGATGTTGAGGAAAGCTCGATCTTCGCCTTCTCGGCCGCCTCCTTCAGACGCTGCAGCGCCATCTTGTCTTGGCGAAGGTCGATGCCGCTGTCCGTCTTGAACTTATCGGCAAGCCAGTCGATGACGCGCTGGTCCCAGTCGTCGCCGCCGAGGTGGTTGTCACCCGCGGTCGAACAGACTTCGAACACCCCGTCGCCCAGTTCAAGGATGGACACGTCGAAGGTGCCGCCGCCGAGGTCGAACACGAGGATCTTCTGATCCTTGTTGGTTTTGTCGAGGCCATAGGCCAAAGCGGCCGCAGTCGGCTCGTTGATGATTCGGAGAACCTCAAGCCCGGCGATCTTTCCCGCGTCCTTCGTTGCCTGGCGTTGTGCGTCGTTGAAGTATGCCGGCACGGTGATGACGGCCTGGGTTACCGGTCCGCCGAGCTGCCTTTCGGCGTCGTTCTTCATCTTCTGGAGAACCATGGCCGAAATCTCTTCGGGGGTATAATCCTTGCCTTCGATGGTGACTACGGCGCGGCCGTCTTTGCCCTTGTCTACCTTATAGCCGATGGTTTTCTGCTCTTCCTTGGTTTCATCAAAGGAACGGCCGATGAAGCGCTTCACCGAGGAGATGGTGTTCTCGGGGTTGGTAACGGCCTGGTTTTTCGCAGCCTTGCCAACGACGCGCTCCCCGTCTTTGCGAAAGCCTTCCACGGAAGGGGTTGTGCGGTCGCCTTCTGCGTTAACGAGAATCTCGGGCTCGGAACCCTCCATGACCGCCATCGCAGAGTTTGTGGTGCCCAAGTCAATTCCTATAATCTTTGCCATTGTCTTTCTTCCTCTCTCATACCTATTTATGAGCTTTGTCTTCTGCAGTAAGAAGGCGTACGGAAATACGCCTCGCTGTTGTTCTTCGAACTATAAAATCTAAGTCATTGATTGTCAAGTTAATTGATTTTCATTCATATAAGATTTCTAACTTGTTATCTTTACGTTACCTTAGTCCCTTGTCTCCGAATGAAAAAGGGGCGCTGCTTTTTCACATTCTCAAATTGCCCTCCACATCCTTTCCGAGTGTTTCACGTGAAACACTTGTTCGTCATCTGCGCCTTCTTTTGTTTTCCGCAGGGTCTCGTATCTTTAGGGCCACTGCCCGCAGGCCTCAGAGCAGAATGTGATGCCCTGGGTTGCAGAATGTGGGATTCGTGACTGCAAGAGCGCAGGATGCTTGGTCTCAGGGGCGCGGGATTCTTGATCTCAGGGGCGCGGGATTCTTGATCGCAGGGGGCGGATTCGTGTTTGCATGAGCGCGAGATGCGATGCTTGTCCGCTGAGGTGCGGGCTCCTGATCGCGGGAGCACGGGATTTGGCCGCTGGTACACGAATTGTAGAATGTGGGTTCTTGATTGCAGAGTGCGGAATGCGGGGGTGCGAAGCTGGTTGCGGGGTGCGGGCTGTATGTGGGCTGCAAGGTGGGAAGACATACTTGCGGCATGTGGCGGCCTGGTGCACAAAACGCATCGTCACGCATTGTGTCGTTTCGGCCTGGCTGGTGGTTCGAGGGGGGGGCAGGGGCACCGGCTTCGGCGCCCTGTTTTGACATAGCAAGGCCCCTGCTCGAAGATTCTCGAACAGGGGCGCTCCTGTCTTTTGGCTATTTAGTCTTCGATGACCTCGGGGATAGCGCCCATGGGACATTCTTCAACGCAGTCGCCACATGCGATGCAGGCGTCTTCGTTGACGACCTCTACCACGCCGCCGACCACCTCAAGCACTTCTTGAGGACACGCGTCAACGCAAATACCACAACCAATACATTCATCGGCTTCGATTACCGGATGGGACATAACAAGACTCCTTCTCGTCTGGAAGCCCTCACGAAGGCTTCACAAAACTTCGCTGCTCGCAAGATACCATTAACCCGACCAATTGCAAGAGAAATCTTGGTTTTTTCAGAGTACGGTAGATTTAATAGAGCGATGACACCCGACTATTATCCGACTCGCTGGCTATCAGCAAATACGTGGAAGCTGCTCGCCTACGAGCATGTCGAGTATCCGTGTTGAGCCAAACGCGGTACGCAGAAGAACCCGTGGATCCTTGCCGGGAGTTACAGCCGCCACATCGCCGATGATGGCGGCTTCCGTCCCATACTCACAACCCCGCAGTGCGGCAAGGGCGGCGTCTGCCTCTTCTTCGGGAACAACAAGCACCATCTTCCCCTCGTTCGCCACCTGGAACACGTCGTAGCCGAGCATCTCGCATGCCCCCAGAACCGCCGGCCTCACCGGCACCGCCTCTTCGTCGATGATGATTTCAGTCCCAGATTGGCCTGCCAGCTCGTTCAAGGTCGAGGCGAGGCCGCCGCGGGTAGGGTCGCGAAAGCACCGTGTCCGGGGCGCCGCCTCCAACACGGCCTCTATCATGTGGTTGAGCGGCGCCGCATCGCTTTCGATCGCCGCTTCGAACCCTAAGGACTCCCGACAGCTCATGATGGTAATGCCGTGGTCGCCCATGGTACCGCTGACCAGCACCTTGTCACCAGGCTTGCAGAATGCTCCTGAAAGATGCACCCCTTCTGGGATGATGCCGATGCCGCTCGTGTTGATGAAGACCCCGTCGCCGCTTCCTTTGTTCACAACCTTGGTGTCGCCGGTTACGATACGGACCCCCGCCTCCTTTGCGGCCTCTGCCATAGATGAGCATATCCTTTTCAGGTTGTCCATGGAATAGCCCTCTTCGAGGATAAACCCGCAACTAATATAAAGGGGCTTTGCACCGCTTGTCGAAACATCGTTCACGGTCCCGCAGATTGCAAGACGGCCGATGTCCCCTCCGGGGAAGAAATGAGGCGACACCACATAGCTGTCGGTCGAAAACGCAAGGGCATCGCCGGCACCCTGCAGCTCCAGGCGTGCTGCATCGTCGCCCACGAGAAGCTCCTCTTCAGCATAAGCGCCAAAGAACACCTCGTCGATTATACGCTTCATCATAGTGCCGCCACTTCCGTGGCCCAATAAGACAGTCTCGTCCACTACCCCTCCTATAGAAACAGGCCTTGTGCCGCGCCTTTAAATATAATTTCCCGTAGTCGTGATGGCCAGCCGGCCGTTCTTGACCCCTTTTGTTCCCAGGATCAAGTTTGCGATGTCTTGCACGAGCCCCGTCTCGCCGCGCAAGACAATCACCTCGAGGCAGTTGTGGTGGTCAAGATGGACGTGGGTCGAGCAAACGATCGAGCCGCAGTAATCGTGCTGGATGGAATGGAGTTTTTCCTGCAGGTCGCTCGCATGGTGGTTGAAGACGATGGTCAACGTGCCCATGACCTCCACACCCGGGCTTGCACATTCTTCCTCGACCAGGGCATCACGAACCAGGTCCCGGATGACCTCGCTCCGGTTCTTCGCCAATCCGCGCCGGGCAACCAGGTGGTCGAAGCGGACCAGCAAGTCTTCGGGCATGGCGACCGAGAATCGCATCAAATCATTGCTCATGGCTAGACCAGGTTCACCGTAACGCCGCTTGAGTCGGCTGCGTCCTTTTCGACGGCATCCTGCGCGTCGGCGAGCAAGGCGCGCACCTCGTCGAGCATTCCCTGGGCTTCTTTCAGGACTCCGGCCGTCTTCCCGTATTCCGCACCGTCGGCCGTGTGGTAAAGCTTATGTATCCACCTGCGGTCGAGTGCGATCTGGTCGTCCATATGTTCGATCATGGTTTTGAGTTGGTTGTCGTTGACTCCGTTGGTGCACATGGCTCTTCTCCTTAATAAAGAATGCCGCCTTTTCGGCTTTGGCGCTTTCTTGCTATTATGAATCTTTATAAGACGATGGCGGCCCGACTTCAAGGAGCGGTGTGAAAAAATCCGTAAAAAGTAACATGTATCGCTACACGCTTGAACGGGCCTGGGAAAAATATGCGTCATGCTTGGGCGGACAAAAGGCCTCCGTGGTCTGCGTTGTGAGCAGAAGGGCCCTCGGCGAAGAAGCCTCTCGGGCGTTGCAAAGCTCGTTTGCACGGCTTGGCTACGGTTTGGCCCCCTGCACCTTTTTGTCCTTGGACAACAAGCCCCCACTTGGAGAAAACGAGCTTTTCGAGCTCGTCGAAGCGCTCGATCCGCTGGTCGTCGTCGTTACGGACAGATCCTCCACCGACCTTCTCGCCCAAAGCTTTCGGCAAGACATCCCGACAGGCAGGCTTTGCCGGGTCTTCGGAAGGGACTTCGCCGCCTTCGACTCCTTCGAGTCTATGTTGGGTGACAACGCCGAAAAGCAGCAGGCTTGGGCGCTTTTAAAAAGCCTGCCCCACGTAGAGCCCTAGTCCTCGACGACCTTTTTTGCAAACGCAAGCAGCTCTTCGACCTTTTCGATCGTATCTGCCTCGGCGTAGATGCGCACCAGGGGCTCCGTTCCCGAAGGCCTCATCATGACCCAGGCGTCACCCTCAAGCAGAAGCTTTATGCCGTCACGACGGTCGATCGAGAGCACCTGCAGCCCAGAACAGTCGTCGCAGCTATAACAGGGGATGACCTCTTTATGGAAGCGGTCCATCTGCTGTTCGGAAATGGTGAGCCCTTGCCGTGCGAACTCCATTTTCCCGAGCTTGCTGAACATGTCGTCGACAAGGGCCTTGAGCCCCATATGCCGTTCGGCCATGGTCTCAACGAGAAGCAGCGCCATAAGCAGGCCATCACGTTCTTTGACATGCCCCGGCAGCCCGATGCCGCCGCTCTCCTCCCCGCCGATCATAACGTCGCCCTTCCCCATCTCGTTGTATATCCACTTGAATCCAACGGGGGTGGTGGTCAGTTCGAGTCCGAGCCGGACGCATTGCCGCGACAGCAAGGCTGACGATGTTATGGTTGAGACCACACGTCCGCTCTGGCCTTTGTCTTCTGCCATATGGGCTACAAGGAGCGCAATGATGCGGTGCGGGTTGACGAAGTCGCCGTTTTCGTCGACCGCCCCGATGCGGTCGGCGTCGCCGTCGGTGATGAACCCGGCATCAAAGCCGAGCTCCTTGACCTTTTCCCTGCCGCGGTCTACCCAAGGCGGGATGGGCTCGGGGTGAAGCCCGTCGAAGGTGGGGTCTTCGTCGCAGTTGATCTCCACGACCTCGACCCCGAGGTCGCGCAGCACGCTTGCAAGGTATATCCGGCCCGCGCCGTACAAAGGATCGACCACCACCCGCAGGCCTGCCGCGCGGATCGCCTCGCCATCGACGGCCTTTTTCAGTTCCTCAAGGTAGGGTCCGACTATATCGACTTCGGAGTATGCGCCGCGCTCGGTGGTGGGGCAATCCTCCAAGAGGCTTTCAACATGGTTGGTGAATTCTTGCGGCGATGCCCCGCCGTCTGACATGCGCAGCTTCACGCCTAGGTACTCGGCAGGGTTATGGCTGCTGGTAAGCATGATACCGCCGACTGCTTCCTCGTCGCGGCTGATCGTCCAGCAAAGCGCAGGCGTCGGGCAGTAGCTTTGGCTGAGCTTTACATCAAACCCGTGCGAAGCCGCAACCTGGGCTGCCAACTGTGCATATGCGTGGGCGTCTTGGCGGCAGTCGTGCCCCACGATAAGCGTTCCGGGCTTTTTTTCCCCGGGGGCCGCCGCCTCCTCCTTGAACGCCCGTGCCGCGGCGTCGACGACGCGCACCAAGTTGTCATTCGTAAAGTCCTCGCCGATGATGGCGCGCCATCCATCGGTGCCGAAGTGTATAGGCTGGGTCATGCTTTCCCTTTCCTCTTGCATTGAGCTTTCTGTATTATAGCCGCTCTGGCAGATGAGGCCAGAGCCGGTACATGATATCCAGATTCTGGGAAGCCCGGGGCACTGCCGGCTTGAAAGCTCGCACCCTCGCCTGAAGCATCCACCGCCCCAAGGCCGTGGTCATTCGGCCGGAAAATCAGACCAGGCCGCTTGGAGAGAGCGGCCTGGTCTGAGACGAGAAGTTTGGCAGATGGTGGTTAGCAAGGAATATATTAGGGGAATTATTATCCTTTGTCAAGGATAATAATCGGTTTTTTTACCCCTCCCACACTATGCTGGCAATAGAGTGCGGCCCCAGGGTATGGCGTAAGACGTGTTCTCCTTCGGCAAGCTTTAAGTCATAGCCGCCCTCCATGCGGTTGAGGATTATCGCGACACGGGACCCGTCGGGGTTCACGAAGCCCGTTGCCTCGATAGCTTGGCTGGAACGGGAGACCAGCATACGCCGGGCACCCCGTTTGACGAAGCGGGAGAAATGCGCAATATAGGTGCTCTCGGGGCCGATATAGAGCGTGTCGGTTTTCGTGTCTGCCATGAGGGGCGCGTTGCAGAAGTTCCGGACATGGTTCGGCCCGCCTTTTTCGTCAAGGAGCATGTTCCAATCGATGAAGCCTTGGGCACCCGCATTGAAATCCCCGATCATTTCATGGGCGTAAAGCTCTGCCTGGGACACTCCGTCGTCTGCCTCGACACCCGAGAAACCGAGGCACATTTCGGTCATGATAAGCTCCTTCGAGCCCAACTGGCTTGCCGCATGGGCAAGCGCCTCGAAATGATCCCCCGTATACCAGTGGAAGGCAAGCCCGTCAATCGCATCCAAGCCGCCGCACTCGAGAAGCGCATCGAGCCGGTCGACGATCCGGTCCTTGTTGTGGTCCCAGGCGAGAATGGCGACGTTCTCCAGTCCCGTCTCGTCCAATGCCGGGCGCAGGTGCCCGGTGATAAACCGTTGCTCCTCTTCTGCAGAATAAAGGCATGAGTCCCAGGGCTGGGCGGCGAGCGGCTCGTTTTGGGCGGTCACCCGCGTGACGGGCACGCCGAGTCCTTGGAGCTCCTGGACGTAGCGGGCTATTACCTGCGCCCACAGACGGTAATGCGTTTCCTTGAGACGGCCGCCGCGGTTCATCGTGTTGTTGGTCTTCATGAAGGCGGGAGGCGACCAAGGCGAGGCCAAAACCTCCAGCTGGTCGTTACGTTCGGCTGCACGCTGGATAAGAGGGATGAGCTTTTCCCTGTCGCGGTCAAGAGAGAAGCTCGTCAAGGCATCGTCTCCCCTGTCCGAGACGTAGGCGTAGTTCCCGTGGGCGAAATCACAGCTTTGGATATGGGTTCTGCAAAGGTTGTAGCCGCACCCCTCGCGGGAGAAGTAATGGTCGATGACCTTACGCTGGTTGTCTTCGCCAAGCGAGAAGAACACCGAGGCGGAGGCTTCAGTCAACGCGCCGCCGAAGCCGATGACCGATTGGAACAGATGCCCGGGATATGCTTTTACAAGATCAAACTCGACGCGGTCGTCGAAGGTGAACGCGGCTTCGGAACGTGCGAGCCGTTGCGTATTGCTGCTTGTAAAGATCTCTGCATGCCTCTTCGGCTTGAAAAGGCCCCGTATTCCCCCAAGCATCCGCGTACCTCCGTTTCCAACAGCTTTTATGTGTATTTAACCACACGCCTCCCTGCGCTGCTACCATAGGTTCGACGAGAAACCGACGAAAGGGTACGTGCCCATGAAGGTCTTGGTAGTTGGCGGCGCTGGTTACATCGGAAGCCATACGGTCTACGAGCTGATACGCGCCGGACATGACGTGGCGGTGTTCGACGACCTTTCGACCGGAAACCGCGGGGCGGTCCATAGTCAGGCGCGCTTTTATCAAGGCAACATCTGTCACAAACAGGAGCTCGCCGCATGCATGGCGAAGGAGCAGGAGGGGTCGCCCCTCGACATCGTCATGCATTTTGCCGCGAAGCTCATCGTTCCGGAAAGCGTCGCACAGCCGCTTGAGTACTATTACAACAACGTCGAAGGTGTGCGGGTCATGCTTGAATGCATGGTTGAGGCGCAGGTCAAAAATGTGGTGTTCTCATCGACTGCGGCGGTGTACGGCGAGCCGCCGACCGGCGTCTGCCACGAAGACGACCGGCTTGCACCCATCAACCCCTACGGCGAGACCAAGCTTGCCTGTGAAAACATGATCAAGTGGGCATGCGCGGCATATGGCATGAACTACTGCATCTTCCGCTACTTCAATGTTGCCGGAGCCGACCACAGCCTTGAGATCGGACTGGATAAAGAGGTTATCACCTGGCTTGTACCTATCATCATGCAGGCTGCCCTGGGGCAGCGCGACAAGATATTCATTGCCGGAACCGACTACCCGACCCCCGACGGCACCTGCATCCGAGACTACGTGCATGTAACGGATTTGGCGAAAGCGCACATCCTGGGTGCAAAATATATCTTTGAGAGGCACGAGAACCTGGTTTTGAACCTTGGGTCAGGCGAGGGTTACAGTGTTCGGGAAATGGTCGACGAATCCTTGAAGCTCATCGACGTCCCCTATGAGGAGGGTCCTCGTCGAGCCGGTGATCCCGCCAAGCTCATCGCCTGCGCCGACAAGGCGTACGAGGTTCTTGGGTGGAAGCCGGAGCTTGGCTTGGACGTGATCCTCAAAAGCGACCTCGACTTCCGCAGGCGGCTCTGAGGCCTGCATAGTCACACGAGTCACACGACCAGGGATTCCACCTTGGCGCCACGAGGCCGAGGCAGCACAAAAGACTAGTAGTCGTCCTCTCCATAGGAGCTGTTGGAATAGCTGCTCGGGGGTGTGGCCGAGTACCCGCCCGAGGTGCCCGAAGTCCCGGAGCCGCCGCTTGGAGTGCTGCCGGTCGAATTTGCCTCTGCGATGACCGTATTGGGATCCCCGCCCGAATCAATCACCTTCATCATCTTTGCGAGGGTGGTCTTGTCGGCGATCACATATGACGCATCGCCTATCATCGTCGTCGAGGAGGGTACCATCGACGAGTATATTGTTATGTTCCCCAAGTTCTTGAACTGGGTCGCAAGGCTGAAGATGTCGGTCACCGACATATCCGTCGTCACGCATTTGGCCGCCTTTTGGATGGCTCCGGGCAGCTCCGTCGCAGGCAGTGCCAAGACCTTTTTTGCCAAGGCCTCGATAAGGAGCCTCTGGTTGGAGGTGCGCGTGAAATCCCCGTCTGCGTACGCCCTGCTGCGGGCGAAGGTCAATGCGGCCTCCCCATTAAGCGTCTGGAGGCCGGGCTGGATGACGATGTTTCCGGCATCAGGGTCGTTTATCAGTTCGGGGACGTTGACCTCCACCCCGCCGACCGCATCTATCAACCCGATAAGCTGGTCGAAGTTCACTTCCGCATAGTGGGATATCTTCACGTTGCAAAGCTGGCCCGCTTCCTTGATAGTCCCTGCCGCCCCGCCGAAGTTATAGGCCGCATTGAACTTGTTCGTTCCGTAGCCGTCGATTTCGATCCTGGTGTCGCGCGGTATCGACAGCATCGTGACGGTGCTTGTGGTTGGGTCGATCCGCACGAGGATGTTGGTGTCGGAGCGCTGCCCCATCTCAGAATCGTCGTCCCGTGCGTCAGAGCCGATCAGCATCATATAGAAAGGCTCGCTGAAGCTTGTTACCGCCAGCTCCTTGTCGATGGCCTGCATTTCTTCAGACGACTTCGTCCCGGCCAGATCGGTGTTGATGGAGTTGACATACATGGCGAAAGCCGTGCCGCCTCCGGCAATCACCAAGACCAATGCGCATATTATGACCAGGGCGACCTTTTTCCCGCGCCCCCTCTGCTTCTTCGATTTGCGTGAATAGTCGGGGTTGCTGCGCGAATAGGGGTTTGATGAGCCGGTTACCGGCGTGGCGATACGGGGTGCAAAGCTGTCGCTGTTCCTCGATTTCGAAGAAAAGCCTTTTGAGTTCGTTTTCCGGGAGGAGCCGGAAGAGGCCGGCTTGAACGCGCCTTGAGAAGGGCGGGAAGCCTGGTGCGCATGACGTTCCTGGGCATACGAACGGGCTGAAAGCTTAGAGCTGATACGCCCCGATTCACCTGGCATATTTTGTTGCGGCCGCTGCGAGGCCCGCGCCGTCGATCGCCTGTTCTGGTTTCGAGAAGCCATTACTCTCCTTGAGAAAACAATTGAAGAAATATTGTACCACCTGCCTCGCAGACCACATAAAATGGGCATGTTAGCAAGACACGGCGTTCATGTTTCTGATCGGGGGGAAGGGGTGGGGGCCAAGAGGGCGTCGGCGATACGTGCCGAAGCGAAGCCGTCGCCGTAAGGGTTCGAGACCTGCGTCATCGCGCGATAGGCGTGCTCGTCGTCGAGGAGGCGGACGGCCTCTTCGAAGATGGTCTCCTCATCGGTTCCCACGAGTTTCAGCGTGCCGGCCTTCACGCCTTCGGGGCGTTCTGTCGTATCCCTCATGACCAGTACCGGCTTTCCAAGGGAAGGCGCCTCTTCCTGAATGCCCCCGCTATCGGTAAGGATAAGGAAGCTGCGGGCTAAGAAATTGTGAAAATCTATAACGTCGAGGGGCTCGATGATGTGGATGCGGTCACAGCCCACCAACTCGAGGCCGGCAACCTCGCGCACGCGCGGGTTCATGTGTATCGGATAAATGGCCCTTACGTCTTCGTGGCTTTCGACGATCCGCCGTATCGCACGAAACATGTTGTGCATGGGCTCGCCGCAATTCTCTCTTCGGTGCGCGGTGATCAGAATGATCCTGTCGTCTCCCGCCCAATCGAGCTCGGGATGCGAGTAGTCTTCCCTCACCGTCGTCTTGAGCGCGTCGATGGCGGTGTTGCCCGTGATGAACACCTTCCGCCCGTCCTTGTTTTCATCGAGCAGGTTTTGCCTTGACGTTTCCGTCGGCGCGAAATAATAGTCGGAGACGACGTCGATTGCCTGCCTGTTGAATTCCTCGGGAAACGGGGATTTGAGATTGCGTGTTCGAAGCCCTGCCTCGACATGTCCGACGGGGATGCCGACATAGAAGGCCGCTAAGGCGGCGGCGAATCCGGTCGTCGTATCCCCGTGGACCAAGACGACGTCGAATTGCCTTTTTTCGAGGATATCCCTCATCCTGAGCAAGACCTCGGTGGTCGTGTCGAAAAGGGTTTGGTTGGGACGCATTATGGACAGGTCATAGTCGGGCACGATCCTGAACACACGCAAAACCTGGTCGAGCATCTGGCGATGCTGGCCGGTGACACAGACAGAGACCTCGAATTCCGGACGGGATTTCAGCTCGGTTACCAAGGGACACATCTTGATGGCCTCGGGGCGTGTACCAAAGACAAGCAGCACCTGCTTCATCCCGGCACCCCTTCTCTTCTCAATGTCACGCTCTTCTCCCTCCAGATCAGGCTCCGCGACAAACCTCGAAGCGCGCCCGGCAGGATTCTTGGAACGCATGGTCTGTTTCATGCACACCCTGGTGGCCCGCCATCATCCAAGGCCAAAGGCATTTTATCATGTTTCTAAGAGAGCTGGATCAGGATAATCCGCCTCTTCCAGGACCCCTGGCCTGAATCCGGCCACCCTACAACAGTTCGTGGGCGGTTTTGACAACCCGGTCTGCACCAGCCTCGCGCAGTTCTCTTTCACTATGGTATCCCCAGGTGACCCCTATCGAATAGACGCCAGCGCGATGCGCGGTGAGCACATCTGTCGGAGAATCCCCCACATAGGCGGTACGTGAGGCATCGCTTCCAAGCTCGCCGATGGTAAGCAGCAGCCCGGTTGGATCTGGCTTGCGCGGGATCGTCGGACTTTCGCCGTGCGCGACGGCGAACCGGTGGGGGAAATATTCTGCGACGAGCTGTTGGACTCCTTGGTCGAACTTGTTGGATAAGACACCAAGCTTGATTCCTTGGCAATACAGTCTCTCCACGGCCTCGACGATTCCCGGATAGGGCTTTGTCAAAACGGTGCCGTGGCTGCTATAGAGGGCCTTCCATCTTTCCATGGTCTCGTCAGCCTGGTCTTTGCCGACACCTGGCGGGACGGCCTGATACATGAGCGACCTGACGCCGTTGCCGACATAGCTCAGTATCTCGGCTTCGCTTCTTTCGGGGAAGCCGGCCGCGGCCAATGCCTTATTGGTGAGGATAACGAGGTCGGGCAAGGTGTCGAGTAGAGTGCCGTCGAGATCGAATACATAGGTATCGATTTTCTTATCCATATCGCATGCCTTTTCGAAAACCTCGACGAAAGAAAGATGGAGCGGGTGACGGGACTCGAACCCGCGAATGAAAGCTTGGGAAGCTTTTGCCTTACCACTTGGCCACACCCGCATTCCGGCGCTTAGCCATTATAGGGCAAAAAATGAGCGGTGCAAAGACCGCTCACTCTAAATGATATTTTGTTGTGCAGCTATTTCTTCGAGGCGCCAATCCTACAGACGGTGGTTCCGCAGTCAGGACAAGTACCCTTGGTTATGGGCTTGCCGTTTTTCGTAGTTCCTTCAACTGGGTCGATCATCTTTTTTTTGGCTTTGCATTTTACGCAATATGCTTCCACGCTCATAGTACGGACACCTCTCTGTTCTTTCGAGGACTTTCCCCTCTTTGGTCACACTCGACGCTAAATCTTTGCCATCCGTCGAGCTATAATGACCCATTATACTGCAATAACGCCATTAACTGCACAAATACTAATTTTTTCTAGATATTTTTTAAAAGCTCCAAAATGAATTCGGTATTCTGATGCAGCACCTCTTCGTCGATATTCTCTAAAACGTCGTCTCCCTGTGCATATTTTGCCGGCTTCGAGCCATCCATGCCGACGATGCTCATGGCCTGGAACCCTTGCCTCAATGCAGTCGAGGAAGCACTTTCCTGCCAGTTCAATGAGACAGAACGTGCGTTTACCCCTGCTGCCTGCGACGCCTTTTTTACATAGCGCTTCATACGGGATGAGGCACTGACCTGCTTGAATATACCCTCTTTCTCAACGAAGCCGAGCTCGCCTTCACCCATGCCCTGGATGTTGATGATGATCGAGCCTCGGAGGTCTTGCTCATGCTCCGCCAAAAATGCACGCATGCCGCCGCAGTTGGCCAGCTCCGAGCCGAGGGCCACAAACCATATCTCCGTATCGAAATCTGGGTTTCTGAATTGGTGTATCTTGCGCAATTCTTGCGACACGAGCTCGCCAGAGATTTCTGTACGGCCTCTTCCGAAGCCGTCGCTGTACACCTCTTCACCGAAGTCTTGCACTTCCGGCTCTTCCTCGTCAGCCGAAACGACACGCCTGCGCGAAAAAGCCCCTCCGCGCCAATTGTCCCGTTCTTCTTCATAGTCGTCGTAGCCGTCGTCATAATGCGACGCGTTTCCTTGCATGCCCTGCTGCTCGTCCACGTAGTCGTCTTCGCCTTGCTGGAAGCTTTCCCAGCCGCCGCGGGCGGCGCCGGCGCTACGGGCATCGAAGTCTTCCTCGACATCGAGCCATTCATGGGCGCTCTGCTCCTCTTTGTCCTTGCCTTTCCGGAACCGGCCAAAAAGACCTCTTCCACGCGAGCGAGGCATCTCCACATAACCCGGGCCCGCAAAGGCGCCGGTCTCGGTGAAGCCCTCGTCGTAGGCCGAATCGTCTGCGTCGTCCACGTAGATATCGTCTGGGTCGACGTTTTCCAGGAGCTCATCCCCGACCGGTGCGAAGGAGCCGGTGGCACCGGCCGCGACGAACGACCCTGCTGCACTCACGTTGCCCGGTGCGGCAGCCTCGGCATCGTCGGAGCCGAGGGCCTTGATAGCCCCGCTCATAGAAGGAAGGCTCGCGTTGAGGCCTTGCCTCTTGTTGTGGGGGGCCGCCTCTTCGGTGCCTTCACTGTCTGCCCCGCCGGCCTCGATTGACGGCAGCATATTCAACAAGCTTTTTGCAGCACTCTTCGACGAGTCCTCTTCGGCCATGGCGAGAGGGGCGCGCTGCTTCTGCGTCTCTTTTATCGGGGCCATGATCGCCCCGGACATGGAAATGTCGGGAAGCGTGATCGGCCTTCTTTCTTCAACGGGCGCTTCCTGGTCGAGAGCCTGCTGTCCTTCGGATCCGGCCAGGCCCTCCCCAGCTTCGCGGGCTTCCGGTCGGCCGTCTTGCACAGCAACGCCGGCAAGAGAAGGCGCCTCGCGGCCGTCCCGCAGCTCGCTCACGTCAATAGGCGATATCGAGGCGGTGCTTCCCAGACCACCCGCTGGCCCAGCCGGTGGTATCGACGGAGCCGACTGTCCTTCTTGGACGCCGGCTGTTCCCGGCTGCTCGGCTCTCGGAGCGGGAGCGGGGGTATAATAGGGCGGCTGGCTTGGCATTGCCTCATCGGCCACCGTGGCGGCCGGGCTTTGCGCTGGGGCCGGGCTCGAACGGTCGAACTGGGGCGGGCTTACCTCCATGATTTCGTCGCGCATTGCCCGTAGACGTTCTTCGGTCTCGCTGTTGACCACTTTGTTCGCCTCGTCGAAATGCGAGCTACTTTCAGCCACTGCCGCGTCAAGCGCGTCCGCATAGCGGGAGCGCTGTATCGGCTTTGCGGCCGCCTCCTTCGGCTTCTTAGCGTTCTCCTGCGCCTTCTTAAACCAGTCAGGCACCGAGTCCTCCGGGGCGGGTGCGCCCACGGCGTAGGGTGCGGGCGGGGTCTCTTGGGCGGCCTCGTGCGTATCGGCCTGCTCCGCCTCTTCTGCCGCATGCTCTTGGGCATACTGCAGCGTTTCAGGCGGAATGGTGTGGAATGCCTCACGCGTCTCATCGCGCAGCTCTTTCAACTCCTCGTCGGACGGGGCGCCAATGTGTGGCTCTCTGACCTGCACAAGATTGTCGGCGACGGAGAGGTCCCTGTGGGGAACGGGTTTTCCGGTCATCGCGGCTATTGCCGCCTTTGCAGCTGAAAGCTGCGATTCCTCGGTTTGCAGAACAGGGGCCTGCACCTGCGTTGCCTCGTAAACGAGCTGGGCGCCTTCAGGAACGAGCCCTGCTGCGCGTGCGCTTTCCTCGCCATGGATGACGGCGCCTCCGAGGTCGGCCTCGGCCTGGGGCTCCACTCTCCCCCTTCCAATGCGGCGGGCGACGTCCATGAGCACGGCCACCCCCGATGCGTTGCAGTTCGCCCCTTCGTTGTAGGCAGCGAACTTATGCATGATCATGGCAAGCGCGGGAAGTGCCACCAATATAAGCGCGATGACGAACAAAACGTTGAAGACGATGGCAACGATACCTGATGCGTTGAGGAAAAACAGGTCCTTGATAAGCATGAGAACCGGAATGAAGAGCATGGCGCCGAAGGTGGCGAGCTGCAGGTATTGCAGGATGCCCAAGAAGGGCGGCCGGAGCTCGGTCCGAACCTTGCCGCTGTCATAGTTGGCAACGAGGATTATCTTCCTGCGGCGGGACCCTCCCGATTCGGAGGAATAACCCGGCTCGTACCTCGCAACCACGTTCTGGCTCACGCCCCTTGTCAGCATCTTGGACACGATAGGCCGCCCGACAACCTCCAAGACAAAGAGGACGGCTGCGACAACCGTGACGATCAGTGCGGGGATGGCCATTATGGGAAGGAAGATTGCCAAAAGGGTGAAGATGAAGGTGAGGATGCAGCAGATGGCTTTCGGCGTTTCGCCGTTTGCCTCGCTGTTGAAGTCCTCGATCACCGCCGAGAGGCCTGCCTCTTTTTGGAGCTGTTCGGTGATATAGAGCGCCGCCTGCTGTTCTTCTTCGGTTCCTGCCGGCCGCGGACCGATTCCTTGAGATAGATAGGCGATGTGGTCTAGTGTTTCCGGCATACGCTTTACCTTTCGCTTTTTTTCAAGTATTTATCGACGTGGGCATACATGGGGTTAGTATACGCTATTTAAATCAAGTTCCCAAGTAATCGCGAAGAAAAGCATCCGCGACACCGGCCTTCGAACGTGCCTGGGTATAGCTTTTCCGCGGCGCGTCAACGTTTTTCTCATAGGCTTCCAAAAGGGGTTTTGTCGGGTCGGAAGAAAGCTGCCGGGCTATGTCGGCCGCCTCGGCATCCGCCGTGTTGTACGCCTCGTTTTCCGCATCCGCAAGCTCCTTGTTTTGTGCAAGGAGCGCATCGTCGGAGGCGATGGCGTGCTTCGTCGCCTCGATGCGCTTCTCTATATAGGCTGTCTGGGTATCGAGCTCGGGAGCGATCTCATACGAAGAGACCTCTTCCATAGCATAGAGCGCGTTCCTGAACAACGAAAGGGCTTCCTCGTCCTTTGCCTTTGACGCCGCGATGTTTTCGTTCGTGGTGTGGGCTATAAGGGAAGCCGCGTCCCTGGTCATGGCGTCGGCATTAAGGACCTGCTCCCACGCGGCCTTGACCTTCTCGCTCGCATCCACGACCTGGTCGTCAGCCTGGAGCAGCTTCTCCCCCGACGTGATCATCTCCCTACGTGCCTCGATGTCGGCCTGCACCTGCGAGAGGGCCTCCTTGTCTTTGCCGTCCGAAATGCCTGCGCTCGCACGGTTTGCCAAGGCCTCGGCCTCGTTCAGCTGCTGCCTTGCTTGGGGGAGTTTTTCGATGACCTGGTCGGCGGTGTACTTCGCCGTCGTGTCGTTGGGGTCGTTTACCAGCTTGTCCATTTCCGTCAGAACCTCATCGGTCCTGGTGATTCTCTCAAGCGACTGCTTGAGGACCACCACGTGGTTTTGGTTGTTGTTGTAGTCGATATAGAAGTACACGCTCGCTGCCGCAACGGCGACGACTGCGACGACGGCGATGGCCACTTTCGTTGACCTACGGCGCTTACGGCGAAGCGCCTTGCGCCTCCCGACTTCCGCCTCGGAAGCGGAGGTGCCGAAGCCGGAAGCCGGCAGTGGGTTGGCGCCTGCAACAGCCACGGCCGCCGCCGCAGAACCGCCGCCCGGCATGCCCGTTCCCGCCGCACCTTCCGAAATTGGGAGGGCATCCTCCTTCGACGGCGTCGAGACCTTCTTCTTTCCGGGGAACGAGAAGAGGGCGATTCCCCCAAAGCGCGGGGCCTTCGCCTTGCCGTCCTTCCCTTCTACGGCATCAGCCTGGTTTTTTGCAGCATCAAGCACGCTGAAGGAAAGCTCGTTGGAGGTTCCTTCCGTGTGGCGCTTGATATGCGCCGCATGAGACAGCTTTGATCCTTTTTTTCCCATAGTGACGTATTTTACTGTATCGGATTGTCCTCGGCATTTGCCGCGGTCAATTCCTCGACAATAGCAGCAGTTGAACATATCTTGATCGTGCGGCTGGGCAGGGACTTGAGGAAAGTCTTCCCATACCCCTTTGTGATGAGGCGCCGGTCGGCAAGGATGAGGCAGCCGCGGTCGTTTGCCCCGCGGATAAGCCGCCCTGCCGCCTGCTTCGTCTCAAGGACGGCGGCGGGGAGCACAAAATGGCTCCATGCCTTGCAGTCGCGCAATGCCCGCTCGCAGGACAGAGGGTCGGTCGGCTTCGCAAAGGGCAGCTTGGGGATGACCACGCCCCGAAGCGTCGCCCCGGGCGCGTCGAATCCTTCCCAAAAGCTCTTCAGGGCAAAAAGCGAGAGGTGCCGGTCTTGCAGGAAGTCATCCCTGAGGCCTTTTGCCGAGACCCCCCATTTTTGGCACACCAGCCTCAGGTCGTCGTGCTTGAGGGCGGGCTGCACGAAGTCATAGCACTTCTCCATTTCCTTCCTGTTGGTGAAGAGGGTGAGCATCGAGCCATGCTGGGCCCGGTGCACCTGGACAAGCAGCTGCTCGAGGCACCCGAGATACTGGGGGTCGTTGGGCTCCGGGATGTCGTCCACCACGTAGACCGTCATCTGCGCGTCGAAGTCATAGCTTGACTCAAGCGCCAGGAAGGAGGTGCGCGACGCGTCGCTCTCGTTGAGGCCGAGCGCCGTCTCGAAGGAGTCGAAGCTGTCGGCGACGGCCAGGGTGGCCGAGGTGAACACGACGGAATGCGTCTGGACGTACAGCGTCTCGTTCATCTTGCTGCCCACGTTCAAAAGCATCGCCTGCAGGCTTTCTGCGACCCTGTCTTTCTTCCTCGACAGCGTGGCCGCGTAGGCATATTCGGAAGAGGCCTTGAACAGTATGACCTCGGCGGCGCAGAGCATCTCTTTAAGGTTTATCGCTATCGAAGCTATCTCTCGTTGGGCTTCTGCCGCCTCCTCGATTTCGTCAAGCAAGGCCACGAGCTCCTGGCACGAGCTGATGAGCTTCTCGGTCGAATCGCACAACAGCTTCCCGAAGGCGGCGAGGTTGGCGAAGGTCGCAGAGCCCCGTATGTCCTCGTTGATCCAGAGCTCGACGATCTCGTAACCTTTGTTCCGCTTGTTCGTGTCGAAGAAGGCCAGGTCTTTGATGTGCGCGGTGAATTCCTCGGCGGATTGGGCGAAAGCCTTTCCTGCCGCGCGGGCCTTCGAGAACAGGGCTTGTTGCAAGGTGCTGTCTTCCGCCGAAGACGACACCCGGCGCTCCGCGCGGATGAACGCATTGACGGAAGGCTCGTCAGAGGACACGCGCCGTGCAAGCCTCATGATCTCTTCGGCGGAAAGATCGAGGGAGAAGGCGCGCCGTGCCTCGGCTTCTGCCCCATGGGCCTCGTCGACAACCCAATACCGGATCGGCGGGAGCAGCCCGCCGTCGGCCATAAGGTCGCAGAAAAGCAGGCTGTGGTTCGTCACTATAATGTCCGAGCTCTCCGCCCTGCGCCGTGCTCCGTGCACGAAGCAGGTGGTGCCGAAGTACGGGCACTTGCGGCGGAGGCAGTCGTGGCTGGCCGTGGTTATCGCATACCGGGGCAAGACGCGGTAGTCGATCTTGAGCGCATCTATGTCGTCGTATTCGCTTTGCTCGACAAAGGACAGGAGGGCGGCAAGCGAGGGGGCCTGCATGACGGGCTTCCCTGCAATCGTCTTTGTCTGGGGCCCGTCTTGTACGATCCGGTTGATGTGGCGAAGGCATGGATAGTGGGAGAACCCCTTGAGCGAAGAAAAGCTCAATCCGCCCAAGGCCCGGGAAAGCAGCGGAAGCTCCTTATAGACCAATTGGTCGAGCAGGGTGTTGGTCTTGGTGGCGACCCCCACTGCGATATTGTTGCGTTTAGCGGTGAGGGCGGCGGTCAGAAGGTAGGCCATCGACTTCCCCACCCCGGTGCCTGCCTCTACGACGACGTTGGTCGAAGTGCTGAAGGCGTTGCGGATGGCCTCGGCCATCGCCGCCTGCTCGCCGCGCAGCTCGTATGAGTCGTAGAGGCCGCCGACGATACCTTCGGGCTGATAGGCTTCTGCAATCTCTGTCGCAGTGGGGAAAACCAGATCCTGCAAGGGGTCGGCGGCGATCTGGTCGGCGTCGGCCCGGGGCTTTCCCTCCAGGTCTTTGATCCTCCTGGCCCTCATGGAGCGCAGGTTGAGGTGGCCGCCGGGAATGACCCCCGCCCCAGCCTTGGGATCGCCCTCGCCAGGGACGCCCTCCTCGGCGTGCTTGGCGAAATGCCGGAAGACCTTTACGGAAGGCCATTCCCCTTCGTCGGCCATACCGGCGATCTCTCTCACGAGGTCTTCTGGCATGGCATCAACAGCTGCAAGCAGTATGCGATAGACGGCGCAGAGTGCGGCGACGTCGTCGTCGGCGCGGTGGGTCGAGACGGGCGCGCCGAAGGCATGCACCAAGTCAAGCAAGCGGTGCGACTTCAGCCGGGGCAGCGCAATCCTCGCAAGGTCGAGCGAGTCTATCCAGGTGTTGCTTTCGAGCGCGGCGCCGAAGGCGTTCTTCGTGGTGAAGGTCCGGTCAAACTCCGCGTTATGCGCGACGATGTCGGAATCGCCCACGAATGAGACGAGCCCTGCCAAGGCCTCCTCGGGTGCGGGGGCGGCCGCAACGTCTTCGTCGCGGATGCCGGTGAGGACGGTGATCTCTTCCGGGATAGGCCTCCCTGGATTGACGAAGGTGATGTACCAGTCGGTTATCCCACCCCCCGACATGCGGGCGGCGGCAATCTGGATGAGTTCGTCGTGGTTGTAGGAAAAGCCGGTCGTCTCGGTGTCGAGCACGACGACATCTGCATCGAGCGCGCCGAAGTCCGCCTCCTTGGCCGCCTCTATGAGACGCAAGTAACGCTCTTTGATTTCGGCACAGGTGCCTTCTGCGATATGGTTGGCAAGCGCAGCGGTTGTTTGCGCGGTTTGTTTTTCCATGGATGAAAGCCTATCATCTATCCTAATATCATACAAACGTCGTGAGATATGAATACGTAGGAATTACGCAGCTTCAGCAAGGAGGGCCTGTGGCCACAAGCGATTATTTCGGCAGCTATGCTCGTTTTGAGACCGTTTCCAAAAAGGAGGCGGCCGTCTTGGTGGGGGCAGACAACCTCGTAGGCGATGTCTACGGGATCGTGTTCCTGGTAGAAGAGGGGGTCAAGATTGCCTGGCTGAAAAATAGGTTTGACAAGTTCGTCGGGCATTTCGATGCCGAGGTGTCCCGTCGCCTGAGCCTTTGCGAGGCGCACGACATGGAGCTGAACGCGGTCCTTTCCTTTGTTGCCTACACCGAATCCCCCGAGCCCGGGCACTACTGGGGTGAGATGGCGCTTGTCTGCTATACCCGGAAGAACAAGGATGCCTTCGACGCCTTCGTCCGAAACCTGGCCGTGAGGATCGGCAACGGCGTCCGCCCTGACGTCGACCTTGGCGAGCAGGGGGTCTCGCAGGTCATAGAAAGCGGCGGGGAGTGGACGCCTGCGAAGCTCATACCTTTGCCGAAGCGCAGCGCGGGGACGGCGATGATCAAAAGCCGCCGAAGCGCGTCCGAACGGATGATTGAGCAGGCCCGGAAAGGCAACAAGGGCTGCTATGTCTTGAGCTGGGCCATGATCCTTGCCGCTGTTGCTGCGGCCATCTTTGGGTTGAAGGCCTGCGGCGTCTTCTAGCTGACCCGGGCTTTCTGGTCGTTTTCCCGACGGCCCCCTCTGTTCCTAGCGCTTCTCGAGGGCGAACCCCACCAGCTTGCGACAAAGTTCGGGGAACTCGATCCCCGCCGCACGGCCGGCATCGGGAAGCAGCGAGGTCTCGGTCATTCCCGGAAGCGTGTTGGTTTCCAGGATCCAAAAATCACCGTGCTCGTCCAGGATGAAGTCGCTGCGGGAAACCCCTGAACAGCCAAGGACCTTGTGGGCAGCAACCCCGAGCGACATCAGCTTTTCAGTCAGCCTTTCGTCAAGCGGCGCCGGGCAGAGGTGCTCGGAGCCGCCGGGGGCATATTTCGACTCGAAGTCATAGAACTCGTTCATCGGGATGATCTGGATGGGCGGCAGGGCTTGGGGGTCTTCGTTGCCAATGACGGCCACCGTGTACTCGTTGCCTTTGATATAGGTCTCCACCAGGATCTCCTTATCGAGCTTGCAGGCTTTTCCGATCGCCTCGGCGAGCTCCTTTTGGTTTCTTACCAGGAAAAGCCCCACCGAGCTCCCTTCGGTTGCCGGCTTCACCACCGCGCGCTCACCCACTTCTGCGGCTATCTCTTCAACCGTCCTGTCTTCAGGACAGCTCAGCGTGATGGCCTTCGGGGTCTTGATGCCCGCGAGGTCGTAAAAAAGCTTCGCCTTGTTCTTGTCCATCGCCAACGCGCTCGCCCATACGCTCGATCCGGTGTAGGGCACGCCGATAATGTCGAGCAGCCCCTGCAAGGACCCGTCCTCGCCGTACTTTCCGTGCACGCACAGGAAGGCCACGTCAAAAGGCCCGTCGATAAGCGCCTTGAGGTCTTCCTTGCTTGCGGGATCGAAGACCATCACCGGGAATCCGGCTGCCTCGAGCGCCTTTTTCGCGCCCTGCCCCGACTTCAGCGACACTTCCCGCTCCTCGCTCATCCCTCCGGCGAGGAGGGCTACTTTGCAGTTCTCTGGATTTACCGTAGCGGACATGGGTTTTTCTCCATTCTCGAAAAACAGTATCGGGGTTCCTGCCGATCCGGGATCGAATCCCCTTCCCGTAAAGGCCGTGCAAAATGCTTGGCAAGGGCCTCGGCGGTGCTCGATGCGGGCGCTTGACGTTTGAAGTATAGCAAAAAGGCCTCCCCTGGCATAACGCCATCGGGCCTGAAGAAAGCCGGGGCTTTTCGAGGGGCGGGCGCGAAAGTTTTGCCGTGCCTCCTTCCAGGCAGCGACACGGCTCCCGGAAGGAGGTGTGCGCCCGCATGGCCGCATAGGGTCCACTTCCCGCATTCATGCCTTTGCAGGCGGGGCCACGCGATATAATCACCGTATGAAAGACTCCATCAAATCGCTTTCCCCAGAAGGGCTCGAAAAGCTGCTCACCTCGCTTGGGCAGCCTCGTTTTCGTGCAGGCCAGCTCATGGAGTGGCTTTATGGGAAAGGCGTCCGCTCATACGCCGAGATGACCAATTTTCCGAAAACGCTGAGGGACTCCCTGTCTGAGCAGGCACCCCTTTTCTCCCCCGCCGTCCTTGAGAAGAAGGTCTCGGATGACGGCACGCGGAAATACCTTCTCCAATTCCACGACGACACCGCGGTGGAAACCGTCGCCATCCCCTCTTATGGGGGCGGCACCGTGGAGGGCGCCATTCCCGACAAGATCACCGTCTGCGTCTCGTCGCAGGTCGGATGTGCGATCGGATGCGCCTTCTGCGCCACGGGGCAAGAAGGCTTTACCAGAAACCTTTTGGCCGGAGAAATCGTCGACCAGGTCTTGGTCGCCCGTGAAGACTTCGGAGCGCGGGTGTCGAACGTCGTCGTAATGGGGCAGGGCGAACCCTTCTTGAACTATGACCACGTGCTTTCCGCATTGCGCCTTATGAACCACCCGAAAACGCTCGCCATCGGGGCGCGCCACATAACCGTCTCAACCAGCGGGGTTCTTGCCGGCATAAGGAGGCTTGCACAAGAGCCCGAGCAGTTCACCTTGGCGGTCTCTTTGCATGCCGCCCGACAGGACGTGCGTGACCGGCTTATGCCGAAACTTGCCAATAGCACATTGCGCGATCTCCGCGGCGATCTGATCGACTATACCGAACGCACACACCGACGTGTGACCTTGGAGTACTGTCTTATCTCTGGCGAAAACGACGCGGAAGCGGACCTTCTGGCCTTGATGGGCTTTTGCAAGGGCTTGCTTTGCCACGTCAACCTGCTTCCGATGAATGCCGTCCCCGGAAGCGGCCTGGCACCAAGCCCGGGCAAGAGGACCAAACACTGGCTGGCAAGGCTTGAACAGGCGCATATCCCGGCCACCATCCGCCACTCCCGCGGAGCTGACATCCTCGGGGCATGCGGGCAGCTGAAGAACTCCCGTTGAGCCCCCTCTTGCAAGCAAACATAAGGCTCTGCGGCTTCTTACGTGCTGCAGGGCCTTATGTCGGCAGGAACATCTAGTCTTCCGAAGTCATTAATTCGAACAAACGTTCTAGTTCTTCTTCATCCTTGAACTCGATCTCGATCTTGTTCTTCCCCTTCACCGTCTTCACCCGCACATTGGTTTGAAACGTATCCCGTAATGCACGGGCAACGCTCTTGAAGGACTGGGGGGTGGGAACCCTGGCGGCAGCGTCGCCACTGGATTTCGAGGCGGACAAGAGCCGTGCGATGGCCTCAGCTTCACGGACGGAGATTTTCTCTTTGATCATCCGCGCGGTCAGCTTCTGCCGTCCTTCTTTCGAAGGTATCGAAAGGATTGCACGTGCATGACCGGCGGTTATCTTCTCTTCGAACAACATCTGTTGGGCGTCTTCAGGAAGCTCGAGCAGGCGCAGCGCATTTGCAATGGTGGATCTGCCTTTCGACACCGCCTGCGCGACCTCAGACTGCGTCAGGTTCTTTCTTTCCATGAGACGCCTGTAGCCGTAAGCCTCCTCGATCGGGTTCAGGTCCGAACGTTGGATGTTCTCCACGAGCGCAAGCTCGAGGGCAACGTCGTCATCGGCTTCGCGTATGCGGACCGGCACGGTCTTCATCCCCAAGGACTTGCATGCCTGCCAACGGCGTTCTCCAGCAATGATTTGATACTTCTTTCCCGCAGGCCTCACTACTATGGGCTGCAGCAGCCCGTCTTTTTCGATGGAGGCTGCGAGCTCCTCGATCTCCTCTTGCTTGAAGTTCGTCCGGGGCTGGTCGGGGTTTGGCTGGACGGAGGCAAGCGGAACCTCGTCAGACCGCCTTTCGACAACCTCCTTTATCACAACATGGTCGTCCAAATCGGGCTGAGGCTTCGCTTCCTTTGAATCCTCTTTCGCTTTTACCTGGTCTGGAGAAGGCTCGTCGTTCGATCCCACTTTGACCCCTGGGTCTGACGCAGCCTTTTTCGACAAGGGCTCTTTCGCTACCGTTGGCTTGGATGCGGTCTTTGGCTTCGTTTCCTCTGTATCCTCAAAAGAAACGACTTCTCTTTCTTTCACAGGCGCTGATTCTACAGGCATTGCCTCGTCCATGCTGCCGCTTAATAGAGAGTTTAGTCCTCTGCCAAGCCCTCCTTTTGCCGTCTTAGCCACGAGCCACCACTTCCTTTGCAAGGTCAATATATGATTGTGCGCCTTTTCCTGTCGGATCGTATTGCGTTATCGGCTGCCCGAAGCTAGGAGCCTCAGAAAGCTTGACGCTTCTCGGTATTGAAGCTTCGAACACGCTCTTCCCGAAATAGCCTCGCACCTCTTCAGCAACCTGGCGTGAAAGCGTGGTTCTGCCGTCATACATGGTCAGAAGAACGCCGTATATATCCAAACTGGGATTAAGCACATTCTTGACACGCTTCATCGAATCAAGAAGTTTTGTCACACCTTCCAATGCGTAGAACTCGCACTGTATGGGGATGATCAGCTTGTCGGCTGCCACCAATGCGTTTACCGTCAGCAAACCCAGTGAGGGGGGGCAGTCCACTAGAACATAGTCGTATTTCCCACGAAGGCCTCCTACGGCGTCTTTCAGCTTGTTTTCACGCGCCATTTCTGAAACAAGCTCGACCTCTGCGCCGGCAAGGTTGATCGTAGCAGGAACCAGATCCAACCCTTCGCATACGTCAGGGATTATTACCTCATAAATCGATTCCCCGTTAAGCAAAACATCATATATACAATGCTTTACCTGGCTCTTCTCAATCCCTAATCCGCTTGATGAATTTCCTTGGGGGTCGAGGTCGATAAGCAGCACCTGCTTTCCCTGTTCCCCTAATGCGGCGGCAAGGTTGATCGCGGTTGTAGATTTGCCCACGCCGCCCTTTTGATTGATGATAGCCAAAACCTTGGTCTGGCCAATAGCGTGCTTGACGGGTTCCTTCTCATCAAAGGATTTGATCTCTTTAGCAGGAATGTCTCGAACTTCTTTGACAACTTCTCTCTCAACAACCTCGGCATCCTCGATGCCATCTTCGATATTAGGCGGTTGACCGCCTGCAGGCTGTTGGTTTTCTTCGTCGCTGATAGTCTCTGCTGCTTTTTTGTCTCGTTTTAGACCATCAAATAGCCCCACGAAGACCCCCTTTCAAAAGGAAGTAGATTCTTTGCTAGTATACATTACTTTATGCATATAGATATGATTTTTTGGTTTATGGCAGTGTTTCACGTGAAACACTGCGCCTATATTGAGGCTCTTTTCATAAAACATTCCTCTCAACCCTCCTAAGATGTTTCACGTGAAACACCCCCCCCCATAACTCTCGAAAGTGTTTCACGTGAAACATTCGTTGGTTTTTGGTAAGACTTATAGGAAAAAAATGAAAGATATTGGTTGGTTTAAGGCAAGACCCCGTCATAATCTCTGAAGTATATTTGTAAGAAAGTCCCTGTATGCTCTATCTAGGCCAGAAAGGAGGAGGAATGGGACTACCGAGAGAAAACAGGCTTGTCGAAAGGGCTTGCGAACTTCGTAAGAATCAAACCGAAGCCGAGCGGAGGCTTTGGTATAACTTTCTTCGGGAGTATACTGTTCCGTTCAGGCAGCAAAAGATTATCGGTCGGTACATCGTTGATTTCTTTTGCAACAAGGCAAGGGTAAGCATTGAACTTGATGGCTCACAACACCTTGAAAAATATCACCTTCAATATGACGAAACTAGGACCCTATATTTGGAGATGCTCGAAGTAAGAGAATTGAGGTTCTACAATTCAGATATTTGGGAAAATTTCGAAGGTGTTTGTGAGGTCATTCACCGAACGGTCAATGAGAGAAGAAACGACCTATCCAGCCTGTCTTTGGAGGAGCTAAAGAAAAAGAGTTAGGGTGGTCTTCTCTTTTCATTAATGTTTCACGTGAAACATTTTATAAATAAGGTCTCTTTTGCGCCATTCCCGATCTCCTTGGGAGGGCTACCTCCGGCTAACCTGTCTTCTCATGAACCAGAATACATCTTTCGGGGCCGTCTTCTGATAGTCGCAGGGTTCGATTGGAAACCAGGGTCATCCCTACCATTCTTTCCGCAACTTTGCTTTTGGCCACCTCTTCTTCTCCCTTGGCTGCCTTATAGCTAATCAACTGCCCCCCGATGGGCAACAAGGGGCTTGCAAGCTCTATAAGAGAGGGCAGGGCGGTGAGCGCCCTGGCTGTCAGAACGGCAAATTCGTTCGGCCTCTCAACCGACAGATCCTCTATCCTTGCAGAGCACAACTCAACCCGTCTGGACAATCCAAGCCTGTCCACTATCGTCTGCAGCGCCGCGGCTTTCTTCTTTACGGAATCTACTAACAGGGTACTTCTGCCGGTCACAATCGCAAGCGGGATACCGGGGAACCCTCCACCTGTTCCAAGGTCTGCATACAGGCCGCCTGGTGCATTTTCTAGTTCCGTCAAGGCAGCGAGAGAATCGACGATATGTAGCAACCGGGCTTCCGCGGGATCGGTTATACGTGTAAGGTTTGTTTCCTTGTTCGTTTCAAGAACAAGGAAGAGGTGCTTTTCAAGCAGTTCTTTTTGGTCGTCAGGGAGTTCGTTGTAATAGTCGGCCGCAGTGAGGTCTTTCATGGGAATCCTTGTAGGAAAGCAAAATGTTTCACGTGAAACATTTTAGGGAATGTATTAAGGGGGTTGGTGTGAAAAGGGAGAAAAAAACCGGGATGTTTCACGTGAAACATCCCGGTTTTGTGTGATTACTGGGGGATGACAACTATGTGGCGCGTGCTTCCTTCTCCTTCGGAAGCCGTTTCAACGCGGTCGTCTTCACGAAGGGCAATGTGGACGATTCGCCTCTCGTATGGGGTCATGGGGCGAAGTTTGACGCTTTTGTTCTGTCCAGCAGCTCGGTTTGCCGCAGATTGCGCGATAGATTCAAGCTTTTGGCGCTGGCGGTTCTTATATCCCTCGACATCGACCACGATAGGATATCTGAAACCGATCCTCCTGACGGTTATTGTGGACACGATGAACTGGAGTGCATCAAGGGTCTTTCCATGCCTTCCGATAAGAACGGCAAGGTCATCTCCCGTGATGTCGAGAATAAGCTCTCCCTCGTCTCCTTCATACTCATCGATGGTCACCTCTCCGATGTTGTAGTATTTGAGAATGTCTTGGAGAACCGAGATGGCTGTGTCGGCTATTTCGTTGAGCTCGTCGTCGGTGATCTCCCTTGCGTCGCCTTCCTCTTCAGCTCTTTCATCAGAGTCCGTCAGGTTTTCGTCAAGCTCGTGACTTTCTTCGATCATTTCATCAGGCATGATATAACTCCTTGTTATAAACGGCGCGACTATGCCTTTTTGGTCGGGCGGGGCTTCTTGGACTTGCGGGTGACGTCAACTTCGACAGGCTTGACCTCAACGGCTTCCTCGGCTTCGGCATCCCTTCTTTTAAAGATGCTCACCGAGATTTGCTGTTGGGCGACGCCTATAAGAGAAGAGGCCCCCCAGAACAGCAGCACGCCTGCGGGTGAGTTCCAACTGATGAAGAGCATGAAAACACTCATTACAGCACTCATCATCATAGTCTGCTTCTTCTGCGCCCCCTGCTGCCCGCGTTGCTGCAAAACCATGGGGAGGAAGGTGGCTCCAGCGAAGATAATCATCAAGATGACATAGGGGATAAAGGTGGTGAAACCTTCGTTAAAAGCCTGGTTCGGCGTCATGATCAGGTTCGGAACAATGTTATAGAACCCGTAGGTCGTCCCGTGGGTGCGGTTGCCCATTTCACTTAGTACTTGGAAAAGGGCGATGAAGATAGGCATCTGCAACAACATGGGAAGGCAGCCGGCAATCGGGTTGAACTTCGCGTCAGCATATATCTTCTGCGTTTCTTCCTGCTGTCGTACCTTGTCGTCTGCATATTTTTCTTTGATCTCGTTCATCAAAGGCTGGAGTTTCTGCATCTTATACGTAGACTTCGATTGCTTGTGCATAAGAGGCGAGATAAGCAGGCGGAAGATCACGGTGACGATGATGATCGACATACCCCAATCCCCGCATAAGTTGTAGAAGAACTCGATAATCCAGAATATCGCGTCCTTAAATGCGTCCCACATATATTCCTTTCCTTCCTATATACCAAAGAAAGTCCTGGTCAAACCACGTTTTATGGAACGGGGTCATATCCGTGGGACCCTCCCGGACGACACTTTATAATACGTTTTGCCGTAAGGGAACAACCCTTCAGAAACCCGTATCTCTTAAAGGCAATAAGCCCGTACTCGGAACACGTGGGCTCAAACCTGCAACATGAGGGAAACAGGGGGGAAATTGCTGCCCGGTAGAACATGATAAGAAAAACCGCCACCTTACTCGGTATTTTTTTCACCACGATGATGATTTTTTCCATCATGCCGACCTATTCCAAACCCGCTTTAGCGAGTAGCTCTTTACATGCACTGAGCACTTTACTATAAGAAGCCTGGCTTGTTTGTGGTTTCGCAATAAATACCACATCATAATTAACCCAAGGGCCTTGCATCTCTTTGCAAACCGCTCTCATCCTTCTTTTGTTTTTGTTGCGCCACACTGCATTTCCGAGCTTTTTACCTGCAACAAAAGCAACACGGCCACTGCGGCCGTGTGTTCTCTTCTTTACCAATATTGTGAGAAAAGGATTGCTGAATCGCCTTCCATTTTCAAAAAGATCGGAGATGTCGGTGCTGGATGTAATGGTTTCCAACACAGCTCCCTCTTAAACACAAAGACGCTTGCGTCCCTTTGCGCGGCGAGCTGACAAAACGGCACGACCACCTTTTGTCGACATACGTGCCCTGAAGCCGTGGCTCTTCGCACGCTTGCGTGTATTAGGTTGATAGGTGCGCTTCATACTAAAGTCCCTTCTTAATTAAAGCGTAACTTCCAAATTGTATAACAATAAGAAAGGAAGTCAACTCTATTTTATTTCACCCCTGGGGTGATCCCAGCCGCCTGGGCACCCCTTACCCCCTTCCATCTTGGTCGATTACTTGATTCTTTCTAAAAAAGAGAAGGTCGGCTCCCGCTTCGCTAGATATTTTAGAAAACCTTTTAGAAAAACCCTCTTTTCGAATTTCTCCGATTGTGGAAAAAGTGGAAAACTCGATTTTCATTCATAGCTGAGTGTGGAAACATAAAGCACCTTGAAAATGTCAAGTGTTTTTTCCTTTTCTTTTTATTTTCATCAAACTGCAGGTAAGATTTCTCTATTTCCAAAAAAATAACTCTCATCAGGTTTTTTTATAGATCGTTATTCCTTCCTCAAACGTATGTACCGATTACCGGGGAATAGAATTCCCTTACGGAAAGATGCTTGTGCCTGTTTCTCAACCAACTGGGAAGACTGATTTTTTCGTTGGAATCGTCTTTGAATATCAACAATCCTCTTTATGTATTTCTCACCCTCTGACATTTTCTTCACCCATATTTATTGTTTTCCACTTTTTCTGAATAATTTGTTAAAAACTTTGGAATCTCCTTTTCCCTAAACCTTTTCTGTATGATGGACATTGAATATTAGGTTGGATTCTGCAGTTATAAACAACAGGATTCGGTTTCTCGGCGAAGTTTGGGTAAGAATAATCTTGAGGAATACCCTAAGGAAAGAAAGAATGGAAAAAAGGGATTCATATAAAAGCTCCTCTGATGGAGAAGACGAAGGAAACCCCTTCGACTATTCCTTCGTTCCCTCAGCCGCGCGTATCGCAATATATGATCATATGAAAAGCGCACCGCGCATCATCACCATAGAGCCCGCCCCGACCGGGGATTTCATAGAAAAACTCGCTTCGACCTCTTACGAGTATGCCAAAAATGCAGGAGGGGACATTCCCTATACGGTCATACGGGAGGTTTCTGAGAACTTTATACACGCCCAATTCAACGAGATAGTGGTTTCCATTCTCGACAATGGAAACACCGTTCGCTTCGCAGACCAAGGCCCAGGGATCCAGCAAAAGGAGAAAGCGAAGGTTCCCGGATTCACCTCCGCCATTGAACCTATGAAACAATATATCCGGGGTGTTGGATCTGGACTCCCTATCGTAAAGGATTATCTGGATTTCTCGGACGGGGCAATAACCATTGAAGACAATTTGAAAAACGGGGCAGTCGTGACGATAAGCCTTTCAAAGAAGGAAAGGAAAGCACCCTCCACCTCACCTTTGATGCCTCACCTTACCAACCGGGAGAGGGAGTTCCTTTCTTTATTCAATAAGGAAGGGGCTCTCGGGGTCACCGACCTCTCAAAGATATCGGGGGTCCCCCAGTCAAGCACCTATATGATTCTCACACGCCTCGAAGAATATGGGTTAATTGAAAAAACACCTGGCCATAAGCGTATATTAACTGATTTAGGATTCAATCTGACCAACGCCCTCTAATGATTCCCACCTAATAAGACTCATTCCCCCTTTACCTCTTACTCATCTTTTCCTAGAATCAAACAGCACTTTTGATATCAATTGGCTCCTAAACGAAATTAATCATATAGACTGATACCCATTGCATTATTTGATGATTCCAATCATCTTTTCTCCTGATATATGTAAGGGCAAGGCATGGAAACCGAAAAACTTAACGCCACATGGCAAGATGTGTGTATAAAGATAAAGAGTTACAACAATATCGATGTCTCGCAGATCAATGCTTTCTTCTCACGCCTTCATCCTCAGGCGATGAGTGACGACTTCCTTATGATCACTGCAGACAACGACTTCATCAAAACCTGGATAGAGCGCCACTACATGGATTTCATCAAGCAGGCCCTCACCGACCTTTATAAGACCCCTTTTACCGTAGTAATAGAAGTCGACTCTACCCAATCCCAGAAAGAGGAAGGCATCAACTATTTCAACGAAGGGGAAACCGGGAATATCTCCGGGTTCATCTCATCGCAGGATAAATCAACGCCGGGGGCCCCGATACAAGAGACGGATGAAGACCCGGAAAGCCTCCAATCCATCCTTAAAAACATGCCTGAGGTCCCAACGCCCGACTACAACGAAGAAAATGAACTTGAACACCCAACCTCTTCGCTGACATTCGAGAACTTCGTTATAGGAAATTCAAACCGCATGGCATATTCGATGGCGGTAGCGGTTGCAGAAATGCCTGGTAAAGCACATCTCAATCCTCTCTTTATCTATGGTAAAAGCGGTTTGGGGAAGACCCACCTTTTACGCGCAATCCAAAATTATATCCACGAGACTATGCCTAAAATCAGCACAATCTATGTAGACTCGGCAGAACTTCTAAGCGACTATATGGAAGCGAGCGCGGCCCATGACAAGGAGAAGTCAAGCTTCAAATATTTCAAAAACAGGTATGAAGAGGCAGACGTCCTCCTTATCGATGACGTCCAATACCTCCAAGGAAAAAAACAGACGCTCGATATAGTCTTCCAGATTTTCAACAAACTCACGAACCAAGGAAAGCAGGTCGTCCTTTCCGCAGACCGGGCTCCGAAAAATATCGACATCGACGAAAGATATAAAAGCCGCTTCAATTCTGGAGGCACCTTCGACATCCAACCCCCCGAAATAGAGACAAAGCTAGGAATAGTGAAGAGCTTTATAGAAGAATACAAGGAAAGCGAAGGAAAGCAGGGTTTCTCTATCTCCGAGGACATACAGATTTATATCGCAGAGAGTTCTAGCTCCAATATCCGGGAGCTTAAAAGTGCTATAACAAAAGTGATCTATCAGATGACCTATTTCAACCAGCCCGATCTCAACCTCGACGATGTAAGACACCTGCTTGAAAACCATTTTTCTGGGGGTCCTTCAAAAAGGCTTACTATCGCCGACATCCAAAAAGTGGTAGAGGGGTTCTATAAGATAAGCCACAGCGACCTTGTTGGGAAAAAAAGGACGAGAAACATCATCTATGCACGTCAAATTGCTATCTACCTGTGCCGCCAACTGCTTGACCTTCCCTTTAATGACATAGGAAAACTATTCAACAGGGATCACAGCACCGTGATGTATTCGGTCACCAACGTAGAAGAGAAGATGAAGGAAAGCCGCGAACTGAGAGAAGAGATAGAGGCATTGAGGCAGCAGATAAAAGAAATATAGAAAAGGTCTTAATAATTTGGGATAGATGGTTGATATAGCGCCATTTTGGAAGAAAGATAATTAAATCAATATTTAGCTGTTGAAAAAGGATCAATTTTTCAACAGCGAGGATCTTAAAATTTTTAACTATCTATAAGCGTATTTCTAGGTTCTAAACATATTCACAGACATTATTATTGTTATTGTTCTATAAATATATATAAGAGAATTTTGAATAGAATAAAAGAATTATCAACATTGCCGAGCTTTCAGAAATCCCAGAAAGGTTTAAAGATGAAATTCAGCATCAACCAATCCTCCCTCAGTGAAGCCCTTTCTGTCGTGTACAAAGGAATATCAACAAGATCGACCCTCCCTATACTTTCGGGGATTTCTATCGAGGCTTCGGATGACTGCCTTATCTTGCAGACTACAGACCTTCAAATATCCATCCAATATACCGTCGATGCCCTCATTGAGGAAAAAGGTGCTGTGGTAGTCCCCGGAAAACTATTCTTTGAAATTATCAGGAACCTTCCGGATGCCGCCGTATCCATCGAAAAGGAAGATGAAAGCATCTTCATCACCTGTGAGGCATCCTCCTTCTCAATCAAGACCTTCAACAAGGAGGATTTTCCTGGATTCCCGGCCGTCTCGACCAACCAATCCATCGAGATACCCTTTGATATCTTCTCTTCCATGGTCAAGAAGGTGGGGAAGGTTGTTTCGAAGGACGAAAGCAGGGCCATCCTGACCGGTATTTTGATAACGATGGAAGAAAAGCATCTTAAAATGGTTGCAACGGATTCCTACCGGCTTGCAATCACCGAAGCCGACATAGAGCAAGGAAGTGGGTCTTCCTTTGAGGCCGTTATCATTGGAAGCTTCCTACAAGATATTGCCTCTTTGCCAAAAACGAAGGAACCCGTCTCAATCGCCTTGGCTGAAAACCAGATAGTCATCCAATATCAAGAAACCGTGTTTATAAACAGGAGGCTTGAGGGGAATTTCCCCAACTACCGTCAGCTGCTGCCAGATGGATATTCAACCCGGGTAGAGTTGGATGTCGGGCAGCTGCAAGCGGCGGTGAAAAGAATATCCCTCCTCAACATCACCGCGACCCCCATCCGCTTTGATATAAACAAAGAGACCCAGACCACCCAGCTATCAGGTGTCGAGCAAGATATCGGGAAAGCACAAGAAACCCTTTCCTGCGAACTTGACGGGGAAGACACTGAGATAGCCTTCAATTATTCCTATATACTCGATGGACTGAGTGTGGTTACATCCGATAGGATTTTCTTAGAAATACAGAATTCTATGAAACCGGGCATATTCAAAACATCCGGGGATGAGAATTTCCTCTATCTGATAATGCCTGTCAGAATTTCATAGGATATCCCAGGTTAGAAAAGACCATGTCTTTGTTGATCAAAGAAATTGAATTAAAGAATTTCAGGTCTTATCCTTATTTCCATCTCAAAGATATTCCCCCCCTTACCATCTTTGTGGGTCCCAATGCCATCGGGAAAACGAACATCATCGAAGGAATCCAGCTGTTGACGGCCGCAATGTCTTTTAAGAAGCCGGCGGCAGAGGAATTGGTCTTTTGGGGAGAAGGAAGATCGAGGATAAGAGCCAAACTGGGGAATGATCAGAGGAACCTGGAAATATGCCTGGCCATAGAGGAAGGGATGAAGGAATTTTTCCTCAATGGAAAGAGGAAGAAAATAAAAGAAATAAGGGGGATATTGCCGTCGGTTATATTCACCCCTGACGACCTTTCCCTTGTCAAAGGGGCTCAAAGTGGAAAGAGGGCGGCTATCGATGCGGTCGGCATACAGCTTTCTCCCAACTATTACCAGGTAAAAAAAGATTATGAAAAGGTGCTTGTCCATAAGAACCATATATTGAGGGAGGGGGGGAGCAAAGAAGTCCTCGACAGCATGAACGACACCTTGCTGGCGGTCGGAACCCAATATTTCTGTTTCCGCCAATCCCTTCTCGGGAAAATGATACCTTTTGTGGAAGGCCATTATCTGAATATCTCCTCAGAAAGAGAATCTCTCAAACTTGTATACAAGGCTTCATGGGAAGAAGGGTACAGCGGGAAAGGAGAATTATCCCGGAAAGAGGTAGAGGAGGCCTTTCGTCGCGCGTTGGAGAAAAACAGCACCCAAGAAAAGGTGAGGAAGAGGGCTCTTGTAGGGCCCCATAACGATGAGATTGAATTTTTGGTAGAAGGAAAAAGCATCAGGTCGTTTGGAAGCCAAGGGCAGCAAAGGTCGGCTGTCCTGTCCTTCAAACTTGCCGAGTCATCGGTGATAGAGGAGATGAAAGGACAAAAGCCCGTACTTTTGCTCGACGATGTCATGAGCGAGCTCGACAAAAGCCGGAGGAAAACCCTTCTCGATTTTATTATGTTGGGAAGCCAAGTCTTCATAACTACGACAACCCTTCAGTACTTCCCCCAAGAAATCCTCGACGAGGCCTCCGTAATAGAGCTCGGCGGGCAAGATCCAGAAACAAGGTGATGGGATACGTATGGGAAAGCTATCGGTCGACATTTCAAAGGTGTTGAATGAGATAGGGAAGGAAGACCCGCAGGCCTACAGCGCTAAAAGAGCAGCGAAGGTAAAGGAGATGTGGTCGGCGTGTGTGGAGGAAATGATCCTCGAGCATACGAATTCCATATATATATTGAAAAAGGAAGGATTGAAGCAACTCATCGTTTATGTAGACGAGAGCATCTATGCCGCCGAGCTCAACGCCCGGCGAGAACTTATAAAGCTGAAGCTTCTTCAAGAATTCAACGAGCAGATCGACGACTTCAAAATCCTGATCTCGCGGGGCAATTATAAGAAGAATTATCCCTTCAGAAAAGAAGAGTCCCTTAATGGTTCATACCCCTCGGTTCCCCTTGACGAAGAAGAAATGAAGGAAGTAGAGGAAACCGTGTCGGGAGTGGAGAACGAAGAGCTCCGCGAAAAACTCAAAAAAGCGATGGTAGCCGATTTGGAGTGGAAAAAAGGGTTAAAACGAGAAAAGTATTAAGGCAACAACATATTGTGCCTTAAATTAGTTCAGGAACGCTCCATACACTATAAAAAGTGTTTTCACCATAGATAATATGATACAATTGTTCAGTTACAAGAGGGGCGCTTGGATGGCGGGCCCTTTTCCTCAATCGCAACAAAAAAGGAGCAGTTTGTGGCATCTCAAGAACAGAATAATTACAGCGGGAAAGACATCCAGGTGCTCGAAGGGCTCGAAGCGGTGCGCAAGCGCCCGGGCATGTATATCGGGTCAACCGGTCCGCGCGGCCTCCATCACCTGGTTTATGAGGTGGTCGACAATGCCGTCGACGAGGCTTTGGCGGGATATTGTGACCGGATCGAGATATGGATACACGAGGACAACTCGATAACCGTCGACGACAACGGCCGCGGAATACCGATCGACAAGCACCCGAAAGAAAAGATCCCCACCGTAGAGGTCGTCCTCACCATCCTCCACGCAGGCGGGAAGTTCGGCGGCGACGGATACAAGGTGTCCGGCGGCCTCCATGGAGTAGGGGTTTCGGTAGTAAACGCCTTGTCATCCCGTCTAATCGTGGATGTGAGGAGCAAGGGTGAGGAATATGAGATCGGATTCGAGCGCGGCAAGACCGTGGACAAGCTCCATCAGATTGGGAAGTCTAACGCGACAGGGACCAGGGTGACGTTTTGGCCTGACCCCGAGATATTCACCGAGACGCTCGAATACGACTATGAGACGCTTGCAAACCGCTTCCGGGAAATGGCGTTCTTGAACAAGGGGCTCGAGATAATCCTTCACGATGAGAGGGTTCTTGACGAAGAAGGAGAGGAAAAGATCGAGGTCTTCCAATACGCCGGCGGCATCAAGGACTTCGTCCAATGGCTTAACCTCAACAAGGAAACGCTCAACAAGCCTATCTATTTCGAAGCCGAGAACGAGGACGGCGTCGTTGAGGTGGCCATGCAGTGGTCCACCTCATATTCAACCAACTCGGTGCTTGCCTTCGCGAACAACATCAACACGCAGGAGGGCGGCACGCACCTCGACGGCTTCAAACAGGCCGTCACGAGGACGATAAACGACTATGCACGCAACAAGGGGATATTGAAAGAAAAGGATTCGAACCTCTCGGGCGACGACACGAGGGAGGGACTTGCGGCGATCATCTCGGTGAAGCTGCGCGACCCCCAATTCGAAGGACAGACGACAACCAAGCTTGGCAATACCGAGATCAGGTCGCTTGTCCAAAACGCTGTGACGCAGGGGCTCGCGGATTTCCTCGAGGAGAACCCGAAGCCGGCAAAGAAGATCGTCGACAAGGCCTCGCAGGCCTTGAAGGCGCGCGAGGCGGCCCGCAAGGCGCGCGAGATGACGCGCCGCAAAGGGGTGCTCGACTCCTTCGCCCTTCCCGGCAAGCTCGCCGACTGTTCGAGCAGGGAAGCCTCCGAATCGGAAATATTCATCGTAGAGGGCGATTCTGCAGGCGGCTCTGCCAAGCAGGCCCGTGACCGCAAGTTCCAGGCAATCCTTCCTTTGCGGGGTAAGATTTTGAACGTCGAGCGCGCCGGCCTCCACCGGTCGCTGTCATCCGATACCATCTCGTCATTGATCACGGCAATCGGCACGAACATCGGCGAAGACTTTGACGCGGACCAGGCCCGTTACCACCGGATCATCATCATGACCGACGCAGACGTCGACGGCGCACACATCCGCTGCCTGCTGCTCACCTTCTTTTACCGCTACATGCCCGAGCTTATCAACCGGGGATACATCTATATTGCACAGCCCCCTCTCTACGGGCTGAAGAAGAAGAACTCGCGCTCGGTGAAGATAGACCAGTACCTCTTCAACGAACCTGCCCTGAAGAAGGCCCTCGGCGAGCTGGACGACCCGGAGAAATTCGATATCCAGCGCTACAAAGGCCTTGGCGAGATGGACCCCGACCAGCTATGGGAGACGACCATGGAGCCGGCGACGCGCACCCTTCTCCAAGTCAACATCGAAAATGCCGCAGAGGCCGAGCGCGTTGTAAGCGAGCTTATGGGAGACCAGGTTGAGCCAAGGAAAGAGTTCATCCAGAAACGCGCCAAAGAAGTTCGTTTCCTAGACATCTAAGCAACTAAGGAGTAAACGTGTCAGAACAAGATCTCGAAACAGGGGAGTCTAACGTCTTGTCTGCAGAGCTCGAAAAAGAGATGCAGACATCCTTCCTCGAGTACTCGATGAGCGTTATCGTATCCCGCGCACTCCCCGATGTGCGTGACGGGTTGAAGCCGGTGCACCGCCGCATCCTCTATGCCATGAACGAAAGCGGCATCACCCCCAACCGTCCCCATTCGAAGTCGGCGAGGACCGTCGGCGACGTAATCGGAAAATACCATCCCCACGGCGACGTTGCCGTGTACGACACCATGGTGCGTCTCGCGCAACCTTTCTCGATGCGCGTTCCCCTGGTCGACGGCCATGGGAACTTCGGCTCCATCGACGGCGACGGAGCTGCTGCCATGCGTTATACCGAGTCAAGGCTCGACAAAGCCGCCATGGAGCTCATGCGTGACCTCGACAAGGAAACGGTCGACTTCAAGGCGAACTATGACGAGCGCCTCGAAGAGCCGACCGTCCTCCCGGCACGCTTTCCAAACCTTTTGGTAAACGGGTCTTCAGGCATCGCCGTCGGAATGGCAACCAACATCCCTCCCCACAACATGGGGGAGACGATTGACGCTGCCTGCCTGATGCTTGACAACCCCGATGTGACCACCGCCGAGCTTATGGAGGTCATGCCCGGGCCCGACTTCCCCACAGGCGGCGTCATCATGGGCCGCAAGGGCATCCTCGACGCATATGAGACCGGCCGCGGCTCCTTGCAGGTGAGGGCAAAATGCACCGTGCAGGAAGGGAAGGGCGGCAGAAGCTCCATCGTCGTATCCGAGATACCTTATCAGGTGAACAGGCAGAAGTTGCTGGAAAAACTGGCAGAGCTGGTACGCGACAAGAAGCTTCCCGAGATATCGAACATCCACGACGGCGCCGACCGCCACGGCATAGACATCATCATCGACCTGAAGTCGAGCGCCATCCCCCAGGTGGTCCTCAACAAGCTGTACAAGCACACGCAGCTGCAGGTGGGCTTCGGCGTGATCATGCTTGCGTTGGTAGACGGGATGCCCCGTGTGCTCACCTTGAAAGAGATGCTCAAATTCTACCTGCAGCACCAAGAAGAGGTTATAGTCCGACGCACCCGCTACGAACTCACCCGTGCAGAGGAGCGCGCGCATATCCTTGACGGCTATATCATCGCACTTGACAACATAGACGAGGTCATACATATCATCCGGTCGTCCGAGACCGACACCGAGGCGGGCACCCGGCTCACCGAGAAGTTCGCGCTGTCTAAAAAACAGACGGACGCCATCCTCGAGATGAAGCTCCGTCGCCTCACCGGCCTCGAGCGCAACAAGATCGAGGACGAGCTGCGCGAGCTTTTGGGGAAGATCGACTTCTACAAACGGGTCCTCTCTGACGACAGCATGGTACGGCAGATCATCAAGGACGAGCTCCAAGAGATAAAGAACAAGTACAACACGCCGCGTCGCACCCGCCTGGCAAGCGAGGCCAAGGACCTTGAAGTAGAGGACCTGATCGCCGACGAGGAAATGGTCGTGACGGTTACCAAGGCGGGTTACGTGAAAAGACTTCCCATCAGCACATACCGCCAGCAGAAACGCGGCGGGAAGGGAATGCAGGGCGTGAGCCTCAAAGACAACGACTTCGTCGAGCACCTCTTCGTGGCATCGACGCATGCCTACATGCTGTTCTTCAGCACCAAGGGCAAGGTCTACCGCCTGAAGGTCTACGAGCTTCCCGAGGCAAGCCGCCATGCCCGCGGAACGGCTATCGTGAACCTGCTCCCGCTTGAGAAAGGCGAGACGATCGCGGCGGTTATTGCGACGAAGGACTTCCCCGAAGAGGAATACCTCATGTTCGCCACCGAGCTTGGCATGGTCAAGAAGACCTCCATGAAGCTGTACGACCGCACGCGCCGCGACGGGCTTATCGCCATCAACCTGAAGGACGGCGACAGCCTGATATCGGTCAAGCGCGTCGCCGAAGGCCAGCGTGTGATGATGGTCTCATCTGCCGGCAAGGCTATCTCGTGGGACGAGGAAGAGGCCCGCGCCATGGGGCGCGACACGATGGGGGTCCGCGGCATGAACGTCGCGCCCGGCGTCCGCGTGCTCGGCATGGAGATAGCCAAACCCGGCACGGAGCTCTTCGTCATCACCGAGAAGGGGTATGGCAAGCGCACGCCGGCAAGCGAATATCCCACGCACCATCGCGGGGGGCAAGGGGTTTTCACCATCACTATGACCGCGAAAAAAGGCCAGCTTGCAGCTATGAAAATGGTCAGGGAGAACGACGAGCTTATGATCATCTCCGAGGAAGGGGTGGTCGTGCGCACACCCGCCCTCGGCGTCTCCCAGCTCGGCCGCTCGACGCAGGGGGTCCGCGTGATGAACGTCGCCGACGAGGACAAGGTCACCGCAGTGGCACTGTTGTCCGCGGGCAAGAAGAAGAAGGCACAGGACAACGGGGAGGCCTCCGACCTTGACCCCGAAGAAGAGCAGATAGCCTTGTTGGAAGAAGACGACGATGAAGAGATGGTAGAAGAGTAGGCTCAGCGGGAGAGGCCCCCCGAAAGACACCCCGCAACTATAAGCTGCCCCTGGTTTTCCGGGGGCAGCCGTATTTTCCAAAGGCAGGCTGAATAAGCTAAGGTACGGGGCCGACTTCTTAGAGGGCCGGGAAGGGGAAGGCCTTGGGGCTTACTCGTCGAAATCCTCAGGGGCAAGCTCCTCGATGAACTTCTTGAACTCTTCGACCTCGGCTTCCGAGTTCGGGCTCTTTTTGAACACATAAGGGAAGGAGGCCTTCTCGAGGACTTCCTCGGCCATAAAAATCGGGGACTCTTGCCGGACGGCGAGCGCCAAGGCGTCGCTTGGGCGGGCATCAAGCTCGATCAGGCGGTCATGCTGTTTGAGGACGAGCTTTGCAAAGAAGGTCGAATCGCTTACCTTGTGTATGTAGACATGGTCGATCTGGGCATCGAGGTTCGTGAGCGCATCCAGGAAAAGGTCGTGTGTCATCGGACGGGAAAAGCGGGCGCGCTCAAGCGCTATGCCCATCTGCGTTGCCTCGTTGACCCCGATCCAAATAGGCACCACGCGGTAATTGCCGTCGTGGGACTCTTCGTCAACAGCTTGGAGCACGATGATGGAAGGCGCCGGTGCGCTTGATACGATAAGGGTCTGAACGCGGACGGGAACCATGCTACCTCCAAAATGGCGGGCGAGCCGTCCAACACGGGCATCGCCCTCAACCCGATTGTATAGTATCAGAAAATAATCCTTGACCCTTGTGGGTAAACTGTTATAAGGTATTCGGGCGCTTTTTTTAAGCCGGGCCTATAGCTCAGTTGGTTAGAGCGCACGCCTGATAAGCGTGAGGTCAGTGGTTCAAATCCACTTAGGCCCACCATTTTCGGTGATAAACGTTCCACTGCTTGCCCGAGTTTGCCAGTGGGGCGTTTATTGTAAAATGGGCGCATGATGAAGAGACCAAGCGCTTCATCATTAGTTTTGGGGCTTTAGCTCAGCTGGGAGAGCGCGGGCTTTGCAAGCCTGAGGTCAGGGGTTCGATCCCCCTAAGCTCCACCAAGATCACACCAGCCTACGGGCTGGTTTTTCTTTTCCTGCAGACGCAATGCCCGGGCGTGCAGGACACCTCGTGGCTTGGGAAGGCCTCGTCGGACAAGGCCCGGGCTCCCTCGTCTGGACCGGCCGCACCCTTGCATTTTGGCGATAAAGCCCCCACACTAAAAAGCAACCTGCTGGTCAGCAGGTTGCTTATCATAAGAAGGCCAGCTAAAGAAGGGGGGCAGTTATTCGGTTGTGCGCCTCGTGCGCCTCATCGATACGGCCGCCGCCGCAAGGCTCAGGCCTAAGACTGCGGCCATCGCTGCCGCTATAGGGGCGAGCGGATCTCCCGTCGCTACCGTGCCCGTACCCCCTCCCGTCGTTGTTCCGGGAGTCGGCGGCGGAGGCGTCGGCACAGGCGGCTCGGGGGGTATCGCGAACTCGACGTAGATCGTATGGTCGGCCTGCACGTCGTCGAAGGTGTAGATGTCCCCGCCGGCCATGACGGCTACCCCGTCGACAAGCACCCGCTGCACGACGAACCCGGGGTCAGGCTCGTATATGAAGGTGGCGGTGCCGCCCTCGTCGACCTCGATAGCCCCCAGGGGCATGATGGTCCCCCCGGTGCTGCTCGAAGAGGTTATGGTGTAGACCGTCCCGGGCACGTCTCGGTCCACCACAAGTACCGTGGATGCCAGGCCGTCTGTGTACATAGCCTGGACCAGGTAGGACCCGTTGCCAAGCGTCGCCAGGAAGGCCGGCTGCAGGTGGATGTTCGTAAAGCCCTCATCGGTGGGGTCGGCGGTGTAGTCGACTCCGGCGACGAGTTCCTGTCCGTCGACAAACACCTTCGTAAGTCCGGCGAAGGGGCCGTTGGTGGTGCCGCTTGCCTCCTGGGGATCGGTGGTCACCGTGGGGAACAGCGTCGTGAATATGTAGTCGCGGGGAACGACGTGCACCTCGCAGGTCGCGCTTGCGCCCCCGACGACCGCCGTGCAGGTTATGGTGGCCACGCCGATACTGTTTCCAAAGACCAGCACATCAAGGCCTGTGCCCACAACCGAGGCGACCGCGGGGTTGCTAGACGACCAGGTGACTTCCTTGTTGGCGTAGTCAGGCAAGATCGTCGCCCGCAACAGGAAGCTGTCTCCCGGCAGCATGATCCTGAAATCGGGGTCCAAGACCAGCTGGGTTGCGGGAACGCTTACCGTAACGGTGCAAATCGCAGAGATCTCGCTCCCGTCCTGGGTGGTCGCCCGGATGTGCGCCACCCCGTCGCCGACGGCGGTCACGTTCCCGCTCTGGTCGACCAGTGCAACCGACTCGTCGTCGCTTTCCCAGAACAGGGTGCGTAGGCCCTCGGTCGAAGCAGGAAGAATGGTGGGGGTTATCACAAAGGTCTCGCCATAGCCAAGCGTACGTGAGCTTATGTCGAAGGCGAGCGATGTGATCTTCGTCAGCTCTACGGCGCCGGCGTCAAACCTCAAGGCCTGTGGCCGGCTGATGCCCCGCTGGTCGGCTGCGGGAGTCGCATAAGACCCGACCGCGATGGCCTCATCTGCAACCCCTCCTGCTTTGATCAGGACGGTTGGGGTGGGGCCTCCGTTGTCTGCCAGAACCGGCCCGGCTCCTCCGAAAACGTCAGTCAAGGCGATACCCGGCAAACCGACGATCGAATAGGAAGGCGCTACCGGCAGCGTGGGGCTCATCCCGCTGACGTCTTGGCCGCTGTTGCCCGACGCGATCGAGCCACGCAAGACCACCGGAACCGGGGAGTCCACGCCTCCTACAGAGCCTGTGTTCTGCGTAATCGTGCAGTTGGTAAGCGTAGCCAGCCCTTGTGAGAACAAGCCGCCGCCGCTCGTTGAGCTGTTGGAGAAAAGAGTGCTGTTCGTCAGGCTGGCGGTCGTGCCAGTAGAGACGGCGCCGCCCGCG
>JAVBQH010000128.1:0-23428 GCA_031549175.1 Raoultibacter sp. | reverse complement strand
CATCGGAACAAGCCAAACGGGCAGGCATCCATCGCCTGCCCGTTTCTCGCCCGCTGGCGTTTGCCTGAGGCGTGCACGGGGTCTGGGCCCTATGCGCACCGGGGTGTGCGACGGGGCCGAACCCTCATGCACGCAAACTTGAATGGGAGGATTAAGAATTGCCTGAAATCAAATCGATCGAATCTGCCGATGTCTCCGGGAAGCGCGTCTTGGTCCGCGTCGACTTCAACGTACCCGTCGAAGACGGCGTTGTAGGAGACGACACGCGGATACATGCCGCCTTGCCCACCATCGGCTACCTGGTTGCACAAGGTGCCCGCGTGATCCTCATGAGCCATCTCGGCCGCCCCGGGGGTACGGGCTTCGAGGCGGACTATTCGCTTGCACCCGCCGCCGCCCGCCTGGGCGCGCTCATGGGAAAGCCGGTCCTCTTCGCCTCGGACACGGTCGGCGAAGACGCACGAACAAAGGCGCAGGCGCTCGAAGACGGGCAGGTCCTTTTGCTTGAGAACCTCCGCTTCGACGGCCGCGAGAAGAAAAACGATGCCGTGTTCAGCGCAGAGCTCGCCGCCCTCGGAGAAGTGTATGTGAATGACGCCTTCGGTACGGCCCATCGTGCGCATGCCTCGACGGAGGGCGTCGCCCACCTGCTGCCGGCCTATGCGGGCTTCCTCCTTATGCGTGAGGTGGAGACGCTTACCAGGATGCTCGAGGACCCCAAAAAGCCCTTCGTGGCCATATTGGGAGGCTCCAAGGTCTCTGACAAGATCAAGGTCATCGATGCCCTGATCGACACCTGCGACACGCTCATCATCGGCGGGGGGATGTGCTTCACCTTCCTTATGGCCCAAGGCAGGCAGGTGGGGACATCGCTTAAAGAAGAGGACTGGATCGATCGGAGCCGCGAGACGCTTGAGCGTGCAGAGCGCGAAGGCGTGCGGATACTTCTTCCCTCAGACGTCGTAGTCGCCGACCGCTTTGCGGCCGACGCGCGGACGGCAACGGTACCTGCTGACGAAATCCCTGATGATATGATGGGGCTCGACATCGGCCCAGAGACTGCAAGAAGCTATGCCGAAGCAATCGCCGGTGCCAGGACGGTCTTTTGGAACGGCCCCATGGGCGTCTTCGAGATGAAGGCCTTCGAGGCGGGCACGAGGACGGTGGCCGAGGCTGTCGCGGACAACAAGGAGGCCGACACGATCATCGGAGGCGGCGACAGCGTCGCAGCCGTAAACAAGTTCGGGCTGGCAGGCAAGATGACCTTTATATCCACCGGCGGCGGTGCTTCTATGGAGCTTGTCCAAGGCGAGGCCTTGCCGGGCGTCGAAGCCTTACAATAAGGCAATCTGACACGAAGGGACACGATATGGAACGCATACCCATGATGGCGGGAAACTGGAAGATGAACAACACGATAGCCGAGGCCGTCGTGTTGACCCAGGAGATATCGAACCAATATGACAAGAAGTGGGCGGATATCGACGTCGTGCTCTGTCCTCCGGCAATCGACTTGAAGCCCGCGATAACCGTGCTCGATTTCGACAAGGCGAAGATCAAGGTCGCCTCTCAAAACGTGTTTTGGGAGGAAAGCGGGGCATACACCGGTGAGATATCGGTGCGAATGGTGAAGGAGATCGGATGCGCCTATTCGATCGTCGGCCATTCCGAGCGCCGCGAGATATTCGGAGAGACCGATGAGATGGTCAACAAGAAGGTCAAGGCATTGGTGTCGGGCGGCCTGGGCGCGATCGTCTGCGTGGGGGAATCTTTGGCCGTGCGCGATGGGGGCACGACGCTCGAGTTCGTGTGCGCCCAGGTAAAGGCCGCCTTTGCTGGTCTTGATGCCGAAGACGCCTCCAAGTGCGTCATAGCCTATGAGCCCATCTGGGCGATCGGCACCGGACGCACGGCGACGCCGGAGCAGGCCGACGAGGTCTGTGCCGCGATCCGTACGACCATGGCCGAAATGTTCGGCCCTGACACTGCCGCAAAGCTGCGCGTCCTCTACGGAGGCTCTATGAATCCCGGCAACGTCGAGATGCTCCTTGCTATGGAGAACATCGACGGCGGGCTTGTCGGCGGCGCCAGCCTTGACGCAAAGAGCTTCACCCAGCTTGTCGAGGCCTGCTTCTGATGGCCGATCCTTTGCAAGACAAGGCCCGCGCGGGGCTTACGCTGCCGGCGGCGTTGATCATCATGGACGGTTACGGGCTTTCCGAGCCAGGCTCGGGGAACGCCATAGCCCAGGCGCATACGCCTTGCCTCGACAAGCTGTTCGAGGCCTGCCCGACGACACGGATCGAGGCGTCGGGCGAAGCCGTGGGACTCCCTCAGGGGCAGATGGGCAACTCCGAGGTCGGGCATCTGAACATCGGGGCAGGGCGCGTCGTCTACCAGGAGCTCACCCGCATCAACAAAGCATGCCGCGAAGGCAGGCTCAAGGAGAACAAGGTACTCCGTGAGGCATATGACGAGGCGAAAAAGCCCGGGTCGGTGCTTCACCTGATGGGCCTCGTCTCGGACGGCGGCGTCCATTCGAGCAACGAGCACCTCTACGCGCTGCTCAGCCTCGCTGCCGAACAGCACGTCCCCCAGGTCTTCATCCACTGCTTCATGGACGGCAGGGATGTGCCTCCGACCAGCGGACTCGGCTTCATGCGTGAGCTCAGGCAAAAGATCGGCGAGATATGCACGGCAGACACGCACATCGAGGTCGCCTCGGTCGAAGGCCGGTATTACGCAATGGATCGCGATAACCGCTGGGAACGGGTGGAGCTTGCCTACCAAAGCCTCGCCTGCGGCGAGGCCCTTACCCATGAGACCCTCGAGCAGATGATCGAACGCTCGTATGAGCAGGGCGTCGAAGACGAGTTCATCGTTCCCCAGGCTTTCAACGAACGAGGAATGCTCGACGGCGATGTGGCGGTCTTCTTCAATTTCAGGCCTGACCGCGCCCGCGAGATCACCCGCGCCTTGGTCGATACGGATTTCAACGGGTTCGAGCGGGGATGCCTGCCTCGGCTCCATTTCGTCTGCCTGACCGAGTACGACCCGTCGATACCTGCGCCCGTCGCCTTTGCCAAGGAATTCCCCGAGGAGGTCTTGGCCGACGTGATCGCCAAGGCAGGCCTGAGCCAATACCATATCGCCGAAACAGAAAAGTATGCCCATGTGACGTTCTTCCTCAACGGCGGCATCGAAGCGCCGAAGGTGGGGGAGGTGCGTAAACTCATCCCCAGCCCGAAAGTCGCAACCTATGACCTGCAGCCGGAGATGAGCGAGCCTGAAGTTGCCGCTGCCTTGGCCTCGGCAATCGAATCCGACGAGGCCGACATCTACATAGTCAATTTTGCGAACTGCGATATGGTCGGCCATACGGGTGTCCTCGATGCTGCCGTCGAGGCCGTCGACCGTGGGGTCGGGGAAGTCTTGTCTGCCCTGGAGCAAAAGGGAGGCATAGCCCTTCTCACCGCAGATCACGGCAATGCCGACAAGATGCTTGACGACAAGGGAGCCCCGTTCACCGCCCATACCACGGCCCTCGTCCCGCTTGTGCTGATCGATTACTCCGGCCGCGGCCTCTCCCTGAAAGACGGGACAGGTGCGCTCTGCAATATCGCACCCACGTTGCTTGAGATGGTCGGCCTGGGTGTACCTGAACAGATGGATGCAAAAAGCCTACTTGCAAAGTAGTCCGTGACATGGCTATAATGTTCTACTTGTGATATAGCGCATAAGAGTTTTATTGAGGAGAAGTTTTGACCGCCATAACGATCATAACCCTGGTATTGCTGATTATTTCTGGAATCGGCCTCATTATTTTCATCCTGCTTCACTCAGGAAAGGGCACCGGCATTTCAGACATGATTGCCAGTTCAGTGTATTCGAGCCAGACCGGGACCAGCATTGTCGAGAAGAACCTTGACAGGATCACCATCGTATTCGCGATTATATTCATCGTCTCGCTCTTAGTCCTGATGGTGGTTTATCCTACCGGCACTATAAACGGCCAGTAAAAAACCTCTGTACAAACAGCGTGGGTTTGGTAGAATAACCAACGTTGCTTTTATTGCGTTATGCGACACAGACGTCGGAGTGGTGGAACGGCAGACACGCTAGCTTGAGGTGCTAGTGCCCAAACCTAGGGTGTGCGGGTTCAAATCCCGCCTCCGACACCAAAAAGAAACCAAGGAAACCGTTGCCAAGCCGAGAGAGCCTAGAAGGCTCTCTTTTTGGTATATTGGAGGGGCGGCCTCCGCAACGCACATGAGAAAAGGGACGGTCACTTTTCTCATTTTGTCAATAGATGGTGCGATAATGGTCATTGGGTACATAATGAGAAAAAGTGACCGTCCCTTTTCTCATGCACTAAGGATGGTTATGTCGAAGCCAGCACTCCTATCAAAGCCGCCAGTCTCTGAGCGCATGCGCAGCATCAAACGGGTGCTGTGGGCTGTCCTCTTCCTTAACCTGGCGGTAGCTGCCGCTAAGTACATATACGGCTCTATCAGCGGATCCGCATCGATGCAGGCAGACGGAATCCATTCGGTATTCGATTCTGCCGGCAACGTCGTCGGCCTGATAGGCATCGCCATCGCCTCGCGTCCGGCCGACGAGTCCCATCCTTACGGGCATGCGAAATTCGAGACCTATGCAAGCCTGGTCATCGGAATACTGTTGCTGCTTGCGGCGATAGAAGTCGGGGGCAGCGCAATCCAAAAACTTGTCTCACAAAACTACAGTGCCGAGGTCACGCCGATGTCGTTTATCGTCATGGCGGTGACCTTGCTCATCAACATCGGGGTCACCCGGTATGAGAGAAAGCGGGCGCGCGAGCTCAACAGCGAGGTGCTGCGGGCGGATGCCAGCCATACGCTCTCGGACGCCCTGGTGTCGGTAGGCGTGATCATCGGCCTTGTGCTTGTTGCCCTCGGGGTGGCCCCAGCCGACCCCATCATGGCCTTGGTGGTCACCGTCGCCATCCTCTTCACCGCCTATGACGTTTTCCGGCACGGGTTTGCGACCCTGTCCGACCGGTCACGGATCCCCGAAGACGAGCTCCGTGATTTCGCCCTTTCGATCCCCCAGGTCAAGAATGCCCACCGCATCAGGACGCGCGGGACTGAAGGAGAGGTCTACGTAGATCTCCATATCCTGGTGGATCCTGCCATGACCGTCGTGGCCGCCCATGAGCTTAGCACGGAGGTCGAGGAATCCATCAAGCGGCACTTCCCCCATGTGATCGAAGTCCTGGTTCATATCGAGCCCGATGACGGGCATGTCGATGATTAAGGCGGTTCTCTTCGATGTCGGGTCGACGCTGATCGACCCACAGCCCGAGATCGACGGCGTCTTCTATGAGGTCGCGACAAGCATGGGACACCGGCTCGACCGCGAGGTGGTGAGCGGCCACCTTCCCGCCGTCCTCGCGTTCTACGAGGAGGAGTACTTGAAAGACGGCGACTTCTGGTGTTCCCCCCAAGGCGCTGCCGAGATGTATCTCGAGATGTACCGCTACCTGAGCCACCTGACGGGTCTGGGCACCCATGCGGAGCCCCTTGCCCAGGCCGTCAATGAATGTTACCTCAAACCCGCATACTGGAGGATCATCGGCGATGCACTGCCGTGCCTCAAGGAGTTGAAAGAGGCCCGCCTGCGCCTGGGCGTCGTCTCCAACTGGGCGTCGAACCTCGACGACCTGCTCCGCGGGCTTATGATGGGCCCCTACTTCGACGAGGTCGTCTCTTCGGCCGAGGTGGGCTACCGCAAGCCGAACCCCATGATCTTCACCTTGATGCTTGAGCGTATGGGCATCTCGGCGGATGAGGCCGTCCATGTCGGGGACCGGCCGGATGCCGACGGGGTAGGGGCAAAGCAGGCCGGGATCACGCCGGTGATCATCGACCGGGCGCGGCGTTTCGAGGGATGCGGCTACCTGTGCATCGAAAGCCTCGGGGAACTCTTGCCGCTCGTACGCAGGCTCTCGGCAGTCATTTGACCTACCGCGTCCCGTGCGGCCGACAGAAAAGAGGGACACGCTGCCCAAGGATCGCAGCGTGTCCCTCTGGTTGAGGGGCGCCTCGAAGCTTACTTGCGACGGTCGGTCGTCGTGATCTCCCAATGCCCTTCCGACCAGATACGGTCAGCCGATACCGCCCAGCGGTCGGCGACGGCATGGGTCTTGCGGCAGAGGTCGTGCGCATCCTCGGGCGTCTCCAGGTCGGTGGAGTATGCCCCCGAGGCGTCTACCAGGTCGGCAAGCCGGTCCTTGTTGTCCAAGACCGGACAGGGTCGCAGATGGTTTTCGTTGAAGGGCTGGCTGTCGTGGTATGCCATGAAAAGCGGCGAACGCAATGCCTCCAAGAGCGTCTTCTCGCGTACGTTCGAATCTGAGTAATGCACGAAGGCGCAGGGCTCTATGTCGCCGTTGGCGTTGATGTGCAGGTAACGGCGTCCGCCGGCTATGCAGCCCTTGGTGAACTCCCCGTCGTTCCAGAAGTCCATGGTAAAGATCGGCTTCGTCTCGCGAAATTTCCTGATCTGGCGATACATGAACTCTCGGTCCTCGGCGGTCGCAAGGAGGCTGGTAGGAGAGGAGACACCCACCGGCATGAAGGTGAAGAACCACGCGAACTTCGCGCCGCGGGCTATCATTTCGTCAATGAACTCCTCGCTGCCGATCGACCGGGCGTTTTCGGAGGTGTAACAACACGACACACCGAAAGCCAGTCTATGCTCCCTGAGGATGTCCATGGCGCGGATGACGCTTGCATACGTGCCTTCGCCCCTGCGGCCATCGGTGGCCTCCTCGAAGCCCTCGACCGATATGGCCGGGACGAAGTTCTTGACCCGGAGCATCTCCTGGGCGAACTCCTCGTCGATCAATGTCGCGTTCGTGAACGAGGTGAATGCGCAGTCGCTGTGCTTCTCGCAAAGGCGGATGACATCCTCTTTGCGTACCAAAGGCTCGCCGCCGGAGAAGAGGTAGAAGAAGACGCCGAGTTCTTTTCCCTGTTCGATGATATCGTCAAGCTCTTCGAAGCTCAAGTTCAGGCGATTGCCGTAATCGGCCGCCCAACAGCCGGTACAGTGCAGGTTGCAGGCGCTTGTCGGGTCGAGGAGAATCGCCCAAGGCACATTGCAGTTGTATTTCTCAGCAGTGAGGTCTTGCCGATGAAGGCCGATCACGCTTGCATTGATAAGCAAGTTCTCGATGATGGTGGTACGGACGTCCTTGTCGACGTCGGTCCAGAGGCTTTTCAGAAGCATCATCCAATTGTTGTCCGGGTTATCGATCACCTCATGGAAGAGTTGCCGTTGCTCGACCAGGTAGTTCTTCGGGGCGAACCTGTCAACCGCCCGAAGCATCTTTGGAAGCTGTACATCAGGGTCGTCGCCCTGGGCATAATCCAAAATCTTAGTGAGTACCGCTGCCTGCGCCGTTTCAGCAAGAGTCTTTTTAGTCTTAGCCATGTCTTCTCCCTAACGTGTGTCGGTGAAAGCCCTTGTCTTCAAGCCCGCAAGAGCAACACCTGAAATATTCTCGCCTCCTACTTTACCCACCTCGTCCCATTCACGATATGAGATTTCCAAAACTGTAAATATATTGTCAATCCAAGAGTAATCCAGGCAATATCCGTTTGCAAGACAGGATGCTCCCAAACAGGCTGATATTTCTGTGACCAGCATCTAAAGTAAACGAAACGGTATAAAGCCCAGGACAGCCGCGCCGCATCCCCTATAAAACGTGTATACTTCTCGGCAGGCGGAGCTGAAAGATGGAAAAATGTGTGCAGAAAAAGCAATCCTGACCGTATTGTGCATGGTTTACCGCGATGACGAGCTGCTTTTGCAGAACCGCATAGCCGTGCATTGGCCTGGCGTGACCTTCCCCGGCGGACATGTCGAGGAAGGCGAGTCCTTCGTCGATGCGATTGTGAGGGAGATGCGCGAGGAAACGGGGCTTGAGATCGAGCATCCGAAGATCTGCGGCGTAAAGCAGTTCCAAGCAGAGGGCGACGAGCGCTTCCTCGTCCTGCTCTTCAAGTCGAAGGCCTACTCGGGCGAGCTCAGGTCGTCAAGGGAAGGCGAGATGATGTGGGTAAGGCGCGCCGACCTCAACAACTATCCGCTCGTACCCGACTTCTGGGAGCTTCTCGAGGTCATGGATTCCGATACCTTGCAAGAGCTCATCTACCGCTACGAGTCAGAGGAACAGGTGTGGAAGCTTGAGCTGCGCTAGGTAACCCTCAACTCGCTGGCCGGGCCCGCGTGCTCCAAGGAACAAAACGGGAACACAAGGAAAACGCCCAGGGAACGCTCTTCCCAACATCAAGATTTATAACAAACCGTGTGCAATGCTGTCTTGAGCCGGGCTTGTGCCCGGCATTTGCACGCATAGACGACCGCGTCCGCATGATGAGAGCAAGGAGGCCCACGCATGCTGATGAAGACAATGGGGAAGGTGCCCCTCCTGTTCCTCGCCGCCATTCTGGCAGCCTCGCTGTACGCCCCCCTGCCCGCAGCGTTCGCAGAAGAGGCTCCTTCTTTGGAAGAAGGAGGCATGTCGCCCCAGGCGGTCGGCGATACCTTTATCGACAACGGCTCCATGTACCGTGTGTTGAGCGACGATCCAGACGTGCGGACCGTGACGCTTCTGATGCCTGTTACGATCGGCGGGATACTTGAGGTGCCGGCCACGGTGATAAACCTGGATTCGCCCTCAGAGCCTTACCAGGTCGTCGAGATAGCGTCCGAGGCATTCCTCGGCTATTCGAACCTCAACGAACTGAACCTTACGAATGCGTCGAATCTTTCCGTCATCAGGTCGGGCGCATTCAAGGACTGCATCAACCTCAGCGTCATGAACTTCTATGGAGCCACCGCGCTCACCGAAATCGAGGAATCCGCCTTCAGCGGCTGCACGGGCTTCGGCTCCCTTGACCTCGGCGGTGCCACCGCGCTTGCCGTGATCGGCGCCCGCGCCTTTGAGGGGTGCACGGGTATTTCCGACGAGCTTGTCCTTCCTCAAAGCATCGAGACCATAGGGGATTTTGCGTTCAACGCCTGCTCCGGGCTTATCGGGCTTGACCTTGACGGTGCCGCCGTGCTTACGACGATCGGTGCCTCTGCGTTTGCAGGGTGTGTCTCTTTTTCTGGTGAGCTCATAGTACCAGCAGGCGTGGAGTCCATCGGTGGACGTGCCTTCTACCAGTGCCCGTTCGATTCGCTCGTTTTCGGGGGAACACCCGTTTCGGCAGGGGCAAACCTCTTCGGCGACGGCAATGATCCCAGTATGCTTGCCCACATCACCTTCATGGTCGGCCCCGCGCCCGCCGGGTGGAGTGCCGATGCCTTTGCCTATGTGCCCCGGTTCGGCATACTCGACTACCCGTGCGGGGCCGCCGGTTTCGAGCGGGGCGTCTTCGGCACACCGTGGCTTGATGAGTGGCAGCGCAAGGAGGAGCCCCATATTACCTCCGTGGCAGCCATGACCATTGCGCCTGGCGGAAGTGCCGCCCTTACGGCAACGGGCACCGCCCCGCTTTCATGGGGGCTTGCCGGCCAGCCGGCAGGTGTGAGCATAGATTCTGCCACCGGGTTGTTATCCGTGTCCTCCTCCCAGGCTCCCGGCACCTATCCCTTCACGGTCGCCGTGTCAAATGGGTGCGGATCGGCCAGCCAGCCCTTCACCCTCACAGTGTCCAGTGGAAGCATCGCAGGTGCCGGCAGCGGCACAGGCGATGGTGCAGGCCCTCTTTCAGCGACGGGCGATCCGGTCGCCGCCGGGTTTCTTTTCGCCGGTATGGCGGCAGTGCTCGGCCTAGGTGCCATCGGCCTCTTGGAAATGGGGAAGCGGAAGGATTGAATCTGCAGCAGGCCTTTGGGAGATGCTGCGGCCGGGGCTTGCCCTTCAGAAAAACAGGGCAGAAGCTTCGAAAGACGCTTCTGCCCTGTGCTTTGATTGGAGGCGACGCCCGGATTCGAACCGGGGGTAAAGGCTTTGCAGGCCTCTGCCTTACCACTTGGCCACGTCGCCGAAGCCGCCAGTCTCAAAAAAAGGGCCGGCCAAACATACCGAAAAGTTGACCGGCCCGAACTGACAAATGGAGCGGACGACGGGGTTCGAACCCGCGACCCCGACCTTGGCAAGGTCGTGCTCTACCAGCTGAGCCACGTCCGCAACGCAAGGAATCATGCTACTAAAAGCCCCCGCAATGTGCAAGCACTTTCTTTAAAAAATCGACGGGTATAATCCCTGTGCTAGAACTTATGGCGCTTGAGCAGGAAAGCAAAAGGATCTGATCCTTTCTGGCTATTGATGTGGAAGAGCGCGCGCGGTGCTTCCCGGGGCTGGCTTTCGGCAGCCAAGGGAAGCACCTCAAGGTGTTAGTCTGTGGTATCGGCATGTTTCCTTCTACGAAGAAGCGCGATTGCCGCAATGCTGGCAACAGCGGCGGTGCAAAGGGCTGCAACAGGGAGGAACAGTCCGTCACCGGTTGCAGGAGCGCTTGTGGTTGTGGTAGGAGGAGGGGAGGTGTCGGCCACAGCCTGTGTGGTCCCGCCACTGGGAGCAGGGGCGGGAACAGGAACGGGGTCATCCGTTGCAGGTGTGATCTGCAAGGTGAATTCCTGGGTCGAAGACCCGAAGCCGTTGCTCACCATCACCGTATATGAGTATTTGCCTGGGGCAAGGGATGCAGACACGGTTGCGATCCCGGTTGCGGGATCTAAGGTCACGCCTTCAGGTATATGTATGCACTCCCAAATGACGGCATCTTGGCTGGATGTGGCGTATTGAAAAGAACCTCCTTTGCCGGCAGAGAATGTGGCCGAAGGATCCGAGATGATCGCGGGCACGTGGCCGCGATGCCAGGTATCAAGCCAAGGTGTTGCAAACTCACCTGGCTGAAAGCCGGTCGCACCATTCGGATAGCAGAGGTACCCGTATTGCTTCACGCCTTCGAAGGCTCCTGCGTGCCAGCCTGATGCCGGGGCGTTCCCTTGTTTGAAGGTGATGAAATTAAGGTCATTGTTCGGATAGTCTACGCTCCCGAACAGGCGCTCTCCGACTGTCTCGGGGACTCCCTCGAAAACAAGGGAGGTGATGGGTGCAGGGAGGAACGCATAATTGCCTATCGTCTTGACGCTTTCGGGTATCGTGAGGGTCCCGCTCAGGCTGATGCCTCCGATAAAGGCATATTTGTCGATCGTCTCGAGGGCGGCGGCACCAGTAAGGTCGAGGAAGTCCATGCCTTCACAGCCATAAAACGCGCTGTCGCCTATCCTGATGACCGAGCTGGGGATGGCGACCGTCCCATCTATTCCGTAGCAGCCTTTGAAAGCGCTGTCATCTATCGTCATGAGGGCGGCGGCGCCGGTAAGGTCGAGGTTCGTGATGCCGGCATTCTCGAAGAACGCCACCCTTCCGATGTATTGTATCGAAGGCGTGATGGTGACCGTCCCGATCAGGCCGCTGCGACGGAAGGCGCCGTCGCCGAGCCGCTCGAGAAGAGGCGCTCCACTGAAATCGACGGACGTGATCCCCAGCTCGTCGAATGCAAAGCTATCGATATTCACGAGGCTTGAAGCCTGTGAAAGGTCGAGGGAGGTAATGGCATGGCATTGGGAGAACGCGTATGTCCCCACGGTGGTTACCAGTGGATTGATGGTCAGATTACCGGCTAGGGCATGGTTGCGGTAGAAGGCGTGAGGCCCGATGGTGGTAAGGCTTGAAAGGGGGGAGATGTCTGCTGAGGTGAGTCCGAAGCAGCTTGAAAAAGCCCCCTCTTCTATAGTGTGGAGACTGGTAGCCCCTGAGAAGTCAACAGTTTGAAGGCCGCTTCTAAAAAATGCATTCTTAGCTATCGTTTCCAAGTTTGAGGCATTGGAGAGGTCGAGGTGGGCGAGCGTTCCATAGCGGAAAGCGTACTGCGTGCCTAAAACCGTCACACGATATTCGGTGAGCTCCGTCGGGTGGATGACCGATGCAGGGACGGTGAGCGTAGTGACACCATCGCTTCTGACAAGTGCAACGGTAGGGTCTGGGTCATCGGTAAGGACGGTGTAGTGCAAGCCGCCCACGATAAAAGTCGAACCAACTGCTGCCATTAATTCTACAGAGCCACCCTCGGTGTTTTCCAGGAGGGTGGGCGGGGGAGCCCTATCTGATGCCTCTTCTCCAAGAGATGGCGCCGGCTCTTGGCCCGGGGGGACATCTTCACCCTCCTCGGCCCTTCCGCCTTCAGCTTGCCCGGGGACTGCTGCACGATCGGCCTCCGGCTCTTCTTCAACTACAACCGTCGAGCCAACGGCTGCAGGCGGCTCATCGGCGGCCTCATTCTTTCCCTCTTGCCCGGCATAGGCAAGCGGGACGCCCCCGGCAAGCGAGATTGCGAGGACGACCGCAACAAGCAAGAAGGTGTTTCTGGCAGGATTCTTCATGGTATTCTCCTTTGATCGGACTGTCTCTGCCACCCCTTGAATACAGGGAAGCATCAAGGGGACGTATACAACCTATCATCCATAGGGGTTGGAATACGGCCCTTGTAGCGAGCTTGGAAGGCGGCAGTAATCTATGTTGCTTATTCGATAGGAGGTTGTCATGATCGGCCCGACCATGGCCCAACGGGTTATTGACATGATGATGAAGGGGCTTGCAAGTTGATGCCGCATGCTTCATCATGCGTCTATCGTTTTTAAGAAAGGAGCTACCATGCTCGGTCACTATCTGATGTTTGACGGGGACTGCTCGGAGGCGCTCGACCTCTATGTCCAGGCGTTCGACGCGACGCTTGAAGAGAAGATGACGTATGGCGACATGCCGCCCAACCCCGATTTCCCCATCCGCGATGAAGACAGGGGGCTCGTGTTGAACTCCCGCCTGGGCATCGACGGGCAAGAGATCATGTGTGCCGACAGCTCACGAGGGGCAGCGCCTGGTGAGAACATGTATGTGAGCTTCACCACCACGGACAAGGAACGTGCCTTGAAGGCATGGGGCATGCTGGCGCAGGGGGGAGCGGTGTATATGGATCTGGCACCCTCGTTCTTTGCCGAGCTGCACGGGTCCCTTCGCGACCGGTATGGTGTGAATTGGATGTTCACCGTCATGCGGTGAGAAAAACCTTTCCACGCGCACGCACTTCTGATAGACTATCCTTCGCTGCTTTTCAGCGGCATCCCGGGCGATTAGCTCAGCGGGAGAGCACTGCCTCGACACGGCAGGGGCCACTGGTTCAATCCCAGTATCGCCCACCATCTTGTACCAGGCCAGACGTTCGTTACGTCTGGCCTGTCTTTTTGGATTGAGGATGACTCACGCATCATCGGAGAAAAGCCACTCGTGGTAGGTCTTGAGTTGGAAGCCGCCCATCTCGTAGGCGATATAGGCGGCGGCAACCGCGTTGCCCGGCCTCTTGGACTCCACCTCTTCGGCGAAGAGGCGTGCCTCGGCCTTCGTCATCACCTGCTCGAGTGCGAGTTTGTAGTCGTCAGACGCCAGTATCTCTTCAAAATCCCGGTAATCTTTCATAGCGATACCTCCTTAGGGAGAATCTTACTATCAACCAGGGGCATCCTAGTGACGCGCAGTATTCAGTTTGTAAGCAGTTTGGGGCACGGAGCCGGTGACGAAGGCTTCGCCCTCCGTTATCACCGCAGGTACGGTAAGGGGCACTGCCAAAAGGGGCATTACAGAGAGGAGGAATCTTTGAGGTACGCGCGGCCGGGCTTGGTCACATGTACGGTAGGAAGCGTGCAGCCGCAGGGGCGGTACGCAATAAGACCTTGTTCAAGCGCGTCTAAGAACAGCGGCTCGCTGCGTCTGTCGTGGGGATAGACAGGGTTCTTGTCGATTGACTCAAGGAGGGCTTTGAGGGGGTCTTCAGAGGACATGGGCATCTCCTTGGGAATCGCGCGACGGGCTTTACTGGTGGAGGCGGATCCCCACGTATGCCGCGCTGGCTGGAAGGCCGCTTATGGAATAGACGTCGGTGAGGGGGCACGCAGAGACCTGCCACTGGTAGATCGACCCATTGACATCGACCGCGCCGCTCACAAAGGTGTTGCCCGCTGAGTCGATGCCGGAATCCTTGACGCTTGTCCCGGCAAGCCCTTGTGAGGCGATGGCGTTTCGGACGGCAGCATCGACGCTGCCGGAAGAGAAGTCCGCATAGCGCACCTTCATGTCGACGTACTCGGACCGGCTGACCGTCATGCGCCAGGAGCCGCTCAGGTACTTCGAGGCATCCGCCGCCGAGAGCTTTTTGAGATCTGAGGCGTAGGCGATGGCGGCATCCATGGCGGTCACGTCGCTCGGAAGTTTCACGATGTCGAATCCGGAAGGGTAGGCCTGTTCGGCAGGGAGGGGATAGGTAGTGAAGCCCGCTGCGGCGAAGCTGTTCAATATGCTGGCGTCGTCGGCTTGAACGAGGCCGGTCAAAACAGGAAGGTCGAGCGAGACCCCCCGGTTGACGGTCGCCTCAACGGTGGCCGCGTCCCTGCTCGAGGCATTCAAAACATTGTTGAACAAGAAGACGAACAAGATGATGCCGATCACCGCTGCTGCGATGACAAAGCCGTACATGACCCCCCGTTGGCTTTTCGGCATATCCAAGGGGCGGGCAAGCGAGCTTCCATCAAGGAAGCGGACAGGCTCTTCATGGGTGAAGCCATCAGTGGTTTTAGGGCGTATAGCCATTCGTAGACTCCTGCAGGGTTTGTGTACATCGGCCATTATAACATTGCGTCATACAAAGCCTCATGCTAGGATGGAGCAACCCGTGGGGGAGTAGTTGGCATATGTTTTATGTGGCACGTCAACATCCTGGCATTTGCCTGGCGTGTCTGAAATAACGAGACCCATGGCATAGCGAGTCAGCTATGCCTGGGTCTTTTTTGTGGCCCAGGCAGTCTTTTGAAAGCATAGGAGTTAGGAAAAGCATGGACCTTTCAATTTTTGCCACACCCGCCGCATGGATCAGCCTGTTCTCCCTTATTTTTCTAGAAATCGTCCTGGGGGTCGACAACCTGGTCTTTATCGCCATCACCACAAACAGGCTTCCCGAAGACAAACAGCATATAGGCCGTAGGCTCGGCCTTGCAGGCGCCTTGATCATGAGGGTGATCTTCCTCTGCTTCGCCTTCCTCCTCGTTCATTTGACCACCCCCCTGTTCACCATAGACCTCGGCGCGTACAGCCACGGGGTCTCGGTACGCGACCTCGTGATGCTTTTCGGCGGCGCCTACCTTGTCTACAAGGGCATCGTCGAGCTGCGCGACATGTTGAGGCTGACCGAGATCAAGGCGGAATACGGAAGCGAAGAGCATAAGAAGATACACAGCCTTTCCTTGGCAAAGGCCGTGGGCACGATCATGGTCATGGACGTCGTCTTCTCGATCGACTCGGTCATCACCGCAGTCGGGCTTGCGGACTACCTGATCATCATGATCATCGCCGTTATGGTGGCGATATTCGTCATGATGATCTTCATCGACCCGATCTCCAACTTCATCAACAAGCACCCCGAAATGAAGATCCTCGCCTTGTGCTTCATCGTGGTCATAGGCGCACTTCTTGTCTCGGAGGGTTTCGGGATCGAGTCGGGCATCGAGGCTTTGGACATGCCGATAGAAAAGCTCATGGTCTACATCGCCATGGTGTTCGCCTTCATACTTGAGCTGGTCCAGATGAAATACAACAAGAACTTCTCGGTGTGGAGGCGCAAGGTCTGGCAACAGGACACGGCTTCGCAGATCGATCGCGTCCGCAAAGAGATGCTCGAGCATATCGAGGAGGACAGGCGGACGCACACCACCACTCCAGCGGTCGACGAAGTCTCAAACGCACCGAGCTCCTCGACGCCCCCCACCATCACGCCGGTGTTTATCGGCAGCAACGTCTATATCATGATGCCCGTTGAGGGGCAGGACGTCGCATCATTCAAAGAACTGATGGCCGCAACGGTGCCCGAAGGGCAAAACGTGCTCAAGCAGCCGATAGAAATCGGGTCAGGCGATTATGAGGTTGAGGACGTTGCCGAACCCGTGCAAGACGAAGAGGCGCCCGAAGTCGTCCTGGGCGAAGATGACGTCGAAGAGCTTGACGGCGGCCAAGAAGGCGGCGCGGGCGGTGGGTCGAAAGGCAAGTAGGGAGCTACCGCGCCTCATCAAACATCTCGGGCAGCGAGGCTTAAGGGACCTAGCCGGATAGGCGAACAGGAACCCCGGCGTTGCGGTCAGGGCCGGTCGGTGTACTGTTCGTATCCTTCGTCCGAAATGTAGATCTGCGCAGATTTAGGCAAGGCCCGTGCCTTGAAAGGCGTTGTCAGCTTCGAAGCTTCGCCATCGAACTGCATCTCCATGGGGGGGTCTGCAGATATCTCGATGTTGCGGGCCCGGTGGATCTCGATAGCCCCGCTGCGTCCGGGAAAGTCGGTGATCGTATCAAGGAGGCCGGCAAACACCGCGGGTATAAGCTCCAAAGCGGTCGCCGCCTTCAAGACGACGACATCCAAAAGGCCGTCGCGCGGGTGGCTGTCATGCGTGACTGAGATGTCGAACTGGATCTTCGAGAAATTCACCAGGATGATCCCCAGGCCTTCGCTCTCGAACTCCTCGCCGTCCAGGACCATCTTGAACTTGGCCATGGGCGGGATCGCGTTTGCGAAGGCTGCCGACAGGTATGCCATGGACCCGAGGATCTTCTTGGTCGTCTTGGCGCCGTGCATGATCTTCGCATCGAAACCGGCGCCGGCCATGACCGCAAAACCATGCAGCTCGCCAGCGACCTCAACCTCCCCCAAGTCGAAGTCAAGCGTCTTCCCAGTTCTGATCAGCTTGCTCAAGGCATGCGGCTCATAGGGGTTGGCGAGGTTTTGCGCAAGGAGGTTTGCTGTTCCCGCAGGGAAAGGAAGCACGGGTATCCGGGTGTTTCGCAGCTCGTAGCATACGGCGGCCACCGTGCCGTCGCCCCCGCTCGCAACGACCGCGTCGAAATCTGATGCGTCGTGGAGAAAGCCGCGGAGGTCGCTTGTCCCGTCGGTCGAGCGTAGGCATATCTCGTCGCTGTCGGTGATGAACGAGCGCATGAAGTCATAGACGGCGCCTTCGCCAAAGCCTGAAGCCAGGTTGTTTATAATCAATAGTTTCACAAGCAGCCTTTCTGTTATCATGATAGTACAAAACGTACCCAAATGAACCTAAAGGATCGCTCTTGTACATCGCAGACCAAGAAATGCTTGAGGCGTTTGTTGCACGCGCTTGCTCTTCGACGGTCCTTGCTATCGACACTGAGTTCCTTCGCGAGAAGACCTATTATGCGCGGCTGTGCCTCCTGCAGATGGCGACCGACAAGGAAGACGTCGTCATCGACCCCTTCGCCGTCGATGACCTTTCTGTCATCAGCCCTTTGCTGCAAAATGACGGCATCGTCAAGCTCTTCCATGCGGGCAGCCAGGATATCGAGATCCTGTACCGTGAGGTGGGGGTGCTTCCCCGGCCCGTCTTCGATACCCAGATAGCCGCAGCCCTTCTGGGACATACCCAGCAGATCGGCTATGCGGCGCTCGTCCACGCAATGTGCGACGTCCAGCTGAAGAAGATGGAGAGCTTCACCGACTGGTCACGCAGGCCCCTCTCGAAGCCCCAGATAAAATATGCTGCCGACGACGTCATCTACCTCCCCGTGATTTACCGGAAGATGAGGCAGGCCTTGACCGACAAGGGGAGGCTCTCATGGCTCGACCAGGATTTCGAGGCGCTCATCGACGCCGGCCGCTATGAGAATGCGGTCGACGAACGCTATAAGCGGCTCAAGCGCGTCTCGCAGCTTTCCCGCCAGCAGCTCTCAGCTGCACGGGAGTTCGCGGCATGGCGCGAGCGAGAGGCGCAGAGGAGGGATATGCCGAGGAAATGGGTGGTCACGGACGAGCAGGTCGTTGAGGCGTGCAAGCGTGAGGCTCGAACGATCGACAGCCTCTTCATGGTGCGTGGCATGAAGGACCGCCTTAGCATGCAGGACGCGCGCAAGGTGGTGGAACTCATCGAGAAGGGGCTCGATGCGCCCCGGTCAACATGGCCGGAGCTTGACCGGAGCAAGAAGAACGAACCCAATGTGGACATCGAGCTCGACCTGATGAACGCACTCGTGCACCTGCGGGCGAAGGAGAACGGCGTCGCCTTCCAGACGCTCGCCTCGCACGACGACCTCAGCCGCGTCGCCCGCGGCTACACCAAGGATGTCGAGCTGCTCAAAGGATGGCGCCGCAGCCTGGTCGGGGAAGAGCTCCTTCAGCTCATTGAGGGGAAATTGTGTCTCAGTATTGAAAAAGGCATGTTGAAAGTTACGAATATTTCGCAATCATCCGAGGAGGGAATCCGGTAGGCTGTCTGCTCGCGTATAATGCGAATGAAACATCATACAGTGAGGAGCACATCATATGTTCGATTTCAGCTATCTTATCTTGATCGTCGTCACCCTTATCATCGGGCTGGGTGCTACGTTCTACGTCAAATCCCAGATAAAGAAATATACGTCGGTCCCCATATCGACAGGGCTCTCGGGCGCGGAGGCTGCGCGCAAGATGCTCTCCTATTACGGCATCAACGACGTAACCGTGCAGGAAGGCGGCGAAGGCCAGGATTTCTACGATCCGAGAAGCCGCTCCATCACGCTTGACCCCGAAGCCTTCCAAGGACGAAGCATCACGGCGACCGCCACTGCCTGCCATGAGGTCGGCCACGCCTGCCAGCATGCGGAAGGCTATGGCCCGATGAAGATTCGGTCCGCCATCGTGCCCGTGGTCAACATTGCCTCGAATGCCTGGATATTCCTTCTTATCGCAGGCATCTTCTTCAACCTTGTCGGCCTGATCGACCTTGCGATCATCCTCTATGCTTTCGCCGTGGTATTCCAGATCGTCACCTTGCCGGTCGAGTTCAACGCGAGCCGCCGCGCAATGGTCTATATGGAGACCACCGGTATCGGCCAGTCCGAGCAAGGCGCCGCCTATTCCGTCCTGAGGGCATGTGCGCTCACCTATGTCGCCGCGGCGCTCACTTCGGTCCTGCAGCTGCTCTGGCTGCTTGGCCAGCGCAACAACTAGCGACTCGGCCATGCAGGCTATGGAAGACCGGCTTTTGCAAAGCGAGGGAGAGCCCTTATCCGTCTCATCTGCGCTGGCACGTGCGAAGAATGCGCTCGAGTCCTTTACGGTCAAGCTTATCGGGGAGGTATCAGAGCTCAACAACAAGGCGGGCTACAAGGCGGTCTACTTCACGGTGAAGGACGATGCCGCATGTCTGCCCTGCATGATGTGGCTCAACCGATACCAAGCCGCCGGCGTCGAGCTGACGGTCGGCGCACTTGTAGAGATCACCGGCCGCTTCACCTTGTATGCGCCTAAAGGGCGTATGAACTTCGACGTGTTCGGCCTTGCCTTGGCCGGCGAGGGTGACCTGCGGCTCAAAGTAGCCAACCTGGCGAAAAAACTGCAGGATGCCGGCCTGATGCGCCCTGACGACAAAAAGCCGGTGCCCCAGTACCCGTCCAAGATAGGGCTCGTCACCTCGCCTCGGGGGGCGGCGGTACATGACGTGCTCCGTACCCTGCGCAGGCGCTTCCCCCTTGCCGAGATCCTCTTCGCAGGCGTGCCGGTAGAAGGTGATCAGGCGGCATCGGGGATGATCGAGGCCCTGCGCCGGGTCGAGGCCGCCGGTGCGGAGGTCGTGCTCCTGGTGCGGGGCGGCGGCTCGTTCGAAGACCTCATGCCCTTCAACGACGAGATGCTCGCACGCACCATTGCAGGCCTTGGCATCCCGATGGTCACCGGCATCGGGCATGAGCCCGATACGAGCATTGCCGACATGGTCGCTGATTTCCGGGCATCGACGCCGACAGCTGCCGCTGAGGCGGCAAGCCCCTCCCGCGAGGCGATCGCGTCGTTGTTCGAGGCGCAGGCGTCAGCTTTGAAAAACGCTTCCGCCCTCAGGATCGAACGCAGCAAAGCGGCGGTCGGCCGCCTGGCGGCGCACCCAATGTTCAGCGACCCGAACATGCTTTTTGCGACGGAGGCGCAGATGCTCGACGTAACCGAGGAGCGTATCCACCGTGCGATCCCCCGAAGCATCGAGCGTGACCGCCTGCGCCTGGGCAGGATGGCCGAACGCATGGCCGACAGGGGCAAGGCCTTCCTGAAGCCCCGTGAAAACGAGCTTTCCCTCAAGGCAGCGCGGCTGCACGACCTTTCCCCGCTCATCATCTTGTCGCGCGGCTATGCGATCGCCAAGAATGAAGAGGGGGGCATTGTCAAAAGGGTCGGCCAGGTAAAACCCGGCGGGCGTCTTGCCGTCCAGGTGTCAGACGGGCAGCTTGACTGCGTCGTGGAAGGCGTCGAAACAATAGAATCTAGTTTTGTGAACTGGGAGGAATAATATGGAAGACGGTTTTAGGCCGATAGGGGAGCTGAGCTTTCGAGAGGCGATGGCAGAGCTCGACGGCATCGTGTCCGTGCTTGAAGGCAACACCCTGGAGCTCGAGGAGAGCCTGAAAAGCTATGAGCGGGGGGTCGCGCTCCTTGCCGCCTTGCGCACGCGCCTCAACGATGCCCAGCAAAAAGTCGATGTGCTGATGGGCGAGCTCGCCGCAGGCACAGACGACCTGACCACTGACACGACCCTGTCATAGCCTTGGCACCTGCCCTCATCAACAGGGCACAGACCCGCCGGACCAAGACGAAAGGTGAACATTATGGAGGACTGTATTTTCTGCAAGATCGTTCGTGGCGAGATCCCTTCGACGAAGGTATACGAAGACGACCGGGTCCTCGCGTTCGAAGACCTCAACCCACAGATGCCCGTCCATACGCTTATCGTGCCCAAGAAGCACTACGGCAATATCGGCGACAACATCCCGGATGAGGAGATGGGCTACCTGTTCAATACGGTGAGGAAGGTGGCCGAGATCAAAGGGGTCGCCGATTCGGGATACCGTGTGATCGTCAACACAGGCGACGACGCCCAGCAGACGGTGCACCACATCCACGTGCATGTTCTGGGCGGTTCGCCGATGAACTCGGGTTCACCTGCCCTTTAACTGGGGGTGCGGACCCTAGGGCCCTTGCAGTTGCCAGAATGCCTTGCCGCCGCGCTTTACCACGCAGGGGGAATCAAGCGCCGTTTGCCGAAGACCTTGACCACCTTGGGTCTGCAAACCGAATCCGCCCTGTCCGCACCGCATACAATTCGGTAATACTTTTCTGCCCCATAGAGGATCAAGGAGGCGTCACGTGGACGTTCTAGTTATCAATGCAGGTTCATCTTCATTGAAGTACCAGCTTCTCAACGCAAAGACCCAAGAAGTGCGGGCTATTGGGATCTGCGAGCGCGTCGGGTCGCAGGAAGCATTCCATAAATACGGAATCGGGGAGAACGAGCATGTCGACGAGATTCCCATGGAAGACCATGACAAGGCGTTTTCTGTCGTAATCGAGGCCTTGACCAGCGGTCCTGCAAAGGCCATCGACTCGTTGGCCGAAATCGAGGCCGTAGGCCACCGGGTCGTGCAGGGAGGCAGGTTCTATCCTGAATCCGTCTACATCACCGACGAGGTTCTTGCGAAGATCGAGGACCTGGCAACTTTGGCCCCCCTCCATAATCCCCCGGCGCTCATGGGAATCAACGCCTGCCGCCACCATATGCCCGATGTTCCTATGGTCGCCGTCTTCGACACCAGCTTCTTCCAGACGCTTGAACCGAAGACCTACATGTACCCCTTGCCCTACGAGCTCTATGAGAGCCATGACATCCGCAAGTACGGTGCCCATGGGACTTCGCACCGCTACGTGTCAGAGCGCGGCGCCGACGTGCTCGGGATACCTTGTGAAAAGGCCCGCATCATCACGTTGCACCTGGGCAACGGCTGTTCTGCATCGGCTGTCGAAGGAGGGGTCGCAAAGGACACCTCGATGGGCCTGACCCCGCTCGACGGCCTCATGATGGGCACCCGCTGTGGCGCGATCGACCCGGCCATCGTTCCTTTCGTCATGGAACTTGAAGGTTTGAGCCCGTCCGAGGTCAACAACCTCATGAACAAGAAGTCGGGCCTTCTGGGCGTTTCCGGGGTGAGCAATGACCTGCGTAGCGTGCAAGAGGCGGCCGAGGCGGGCAACGAGCGTGCGCAGCTTGCAATAGATATGTATGCCAACTCGGTCAAGAAGTACATCGGCATCTACCTGGCGGTGATGGGCGGCGCGGACGGCATCGTGTTCACCGCAGGCATCGGCGAGAACAGCGCCATGATGCGCGGGAAGATATTGGAAGGCCTCGAGGGGCTTGGCATCAAGCTTGATGCGGAAAAGAACGCCCTGCGCGGCGGCGAGCGTTATATCTCGACCGACGATTCGCCAATCAAGGTCATGGTGATCCCCACCAACGAGGAGTACATGATCGCGCGCGATACCCACGAGATCGTGAGCAACCTGTAGGATGAGAAAAAGGGACGGTCACTCTTTCTCATTTCCGTCCCTGAAGCATTTGCAGATGAAACACAGAAGGCCTGCTTGTTTGACAAGCAGGCCTTCTTGATGGCTCCCTGTTTCGCGAGGTTAAGGAGTTTAAAACGAGAAAGAGTGACCGTCCCTTGTTCTCATTTGCGGGCTTGGGCTTGCACGCAGGTGATGGCAATGACACCCACGATGTCTTCGGCCGTGCAGCCGCGGCTCAGGTCGTTCACGGGGGCCGCGATACCCTGGGTGATAGGTCCATAGGCCTCTGCCTTGGCCAAACGCTGCGTCAGCTTGTACCCGATATTGCCCGCGTCAAGGTCGGGAAAGACCAAGACGTTCGCCTTACCGGCGACCTTGGAGGTCGGGGCTTTCGATTCGCCGACGGAAGGCACTATGGCCGCGTCCAGCTGCAGCTCTCCGTCAAGGGCAAGGTCCGGCGCAAGCCCTTTTGCGATGGCCGTGGCCTCGATGACCTTGTCGGCGTCGGCGTTCTTGGCTGAGCCGTAGGTCGAATGCGAGAGCATGGCGACGACAGGCTCGGTTTGGACCAAGACCTCCCATGATTTCGCGGAGCTGAGTGCGATGTGCGCGAGGCGTTCGGCATCAGGCTGGACCTCCAAGCCAGAATCGGCGAAGATGAAGGTGCCGTTCTCGCCATAATCGCAGTCGGGCACCACCATGAGGAAGAATGCGCTGACAAGCTTTATTCCCGGTGCGGTCTTCAGTATCTGCAGGCAGGGGCGAAGAACATCGCTGGTTGCATGCGCGGCGCCGGCGACCATGCCGTCTGCAAGGCCCGCCTTCACCATCATCACCCCGAAATAAAGGACATCATCCATGAGGGAAAGCGCATGCTCCTTCGTAAGGCCCTACTCCTTGCGCAGGAAGACTAGCTGATCTGCAAGCTCTTGCCGGTACTC
>JAVBQH010000120.1:0-7733 GCA_031549175.1 Raoultibacter sp. | reverse complement strand
GCTGAAGATCGAAGGGCGCAACAAGAAGGCCTTCTACGTTGCCACCGTGGTGAACGCATATCGCCAGGTCCTCGACGGGGCGCCGGCAGCCGACTTTCTCCCCGAACTCGAAACCGTGTCGCACCGGCCGTATTCGACGGGGTTCTTCTACGGCGAGGCAGAGCAGGCGGGGGAAGCCGACGAATACCTCCAGGAATACGACTGGGTTGGGGAGGTCTTGGAGGACAGCGACGGGGCGCGCGTGCCGGTTGCGTGCAGGAACCGCTTTTACGAAGGCGATGTGCTCGAGGTTCTTTCGCCGCGGGAGCCCGTTCGGAAGGTTGTTGTCCACAACCTGCATGGGGAGTTTTCCGACGGCACGAGCGAGGCCGTGGATGTGGCCAACCGGGCCATGGGTCGCTACTCGTTCACCGTCGATCAGCCTCTTTTCGCCCATGACATACTTCGGGTCCGTCGCCACGATCCAACCCGGAAAAACTAGCCGCCCGTTTTCGCGCCCCTCCATGAAGCCGGCGGGAAATCGTGCCGAAAAACCGGGGAGGTTCTTGTGGGCTCCGAGGCAGGCCCCTTCCAAATCCGTGTGAAATCCAAGAGCATTCCACGCAAGAAGCATGCAAGAAGCTTGCAAGAATCCTGTATCCCATTGCGTCAAAATCAATATTCTGAACAGCTAAATAGGCACAAATGTTTCACGTGAAACACCCCTCCGGGGAGCTGTGGGCGGAACCCTAGACCGGAAAGAGAGCTTCGGGTCCGGATTCCGCCCATGTCCTCGGGGCTTCGGATCCGGATTCCGCCCATGTCCTCGGGGCTTCGGGCTCGGCTGATTTCAAGAAGCAGCGGATCGGCCTCACCTCGACCACGCAGTCGCAGACCCTGAAGCCCACCTTTTCGAATGCCGCGGATCCCGGGGAGCAGTCTCGAATTCCGGATTTCAGGTTCTGTAATTGCGCATTCGGGAATTCGTTGTTGACAAAGCGGGGATTCGCATTAATATATGAGTAAGTGCTCATATATTCATTAAAGGACAAGCAATGAGAGACGACGAAAAAGAACAAGCGGCGGCAGATACCTGCTGCGACGACCATGACCAGGATGACTTCGCGCGCATCCAGCAAGCCCTCAAGGCGATTCCCGAAGAGGCGTTGATCGTTTCGGCCACCGAGATATTCTCGGCGCTTGCCGACTCCACGCGGTTCCGCATCCTGTCTGCCTTGCAGGTGGGCGAGCTTTGCGTGAGCGACCTGCTGTGTGCGACCGATGTCTCGCAATCGGCAGTAAGCCACCAACTGCGGCTTCTCCGCGACAAAAGGCTCGTCCAGGTCCGCCGCGACGGGCAGCGTGCCCTGTACTCGCTCGCAGACGACCACGTCCGAAGCTTGATCGCCCTCGCCCTCGAGCACGCCTCCGAATAGACACGAAAGAGACCGCCGATGAAATGCCCTTGTGGATGCAACACAACCGAACTGGCAGCCGAACCACCCCTGGGCCAGCAGCCCCAACCATGCCCGGAAGAACTGCCACACAAGGCAGCGTCGCTCAACAAGAGTGTCGGGACGGCTGCGCGCTGCGACCGGCCTGACGGCAGCCTCCCCCCGAGCGCTGGCGACAAGCCGTGCAGCAGCAGCTCCGGCAGCACCGACGCACCGCCATGCGGCTGCGCCCATGAAGACGCCGACCACGAGGGCATGAAGCGCTATGAGAAGATAGCCCTTGCCGTCGCAGGCCTCTTCGTCGCCATCGGCCTCTTCGCCGAACACATCCTCGGGAACGAGCTTGCCATGATGGCGGCTTCGGCGGTTGCTATCGTGGCCGGCCTCGTTATCATCTTGCCCGAGACCATCGAATCGCTCAAGGCGAAATCCATCGACATCAACGTGCTGCTCGTCGTGGCCATAATCGGCGCCATCTATGTGCAGGCATACGAGGAGGCCGCAGCGGTGCTCTTCCTGTTCTCGGTAGGGGAATACCTCGAAGGACGCGCCATGCGGAAAAGCAACGATGCCATAAAAGACCTGGCGAAACTTGCGCCCGACACCGCCTTGGTCATCCGCAAGGGGAAAACGCAGGAAGTTCCCACCGACCAGGTAACGAAGGGCGAGATATTCCTGGTAAAGCCCGGTATGAGCGTCCCGCTCGACGGCATCATCCGCAAAGGCGATTCCTCCTTCAACGATGCCGCCATCACCGGCGAAAGCATCCCGGTGCACAAAGAAGCCGGAGGGAAGGTGTATGCGGCAAGCCTGGCGGTCGATGGGTCGTGCGAAATCGAAGCCACTTCCACGGTCGCCGACTCCACGTTGGCAAAGATCGCGCAGATGGTACAGGATGCGCAGAAGCAGAAATCCGCACGCGAGCATTTCGTCCAGCGCTTCGCCAAGGTGTATACGCCGCTGGTCATCGTAGCCGCTGTGCTTGTCGCCCTGGTGCCGCCGGCGCTCTCGGCCTTTTCGCCGCTCGACCTCGGCGACCTCAACACCTGGATCTACCGCGCATGTGAGCTGCTGGTCATCTCGTGCCCCTGCGCGTTCGTCATCTCGACCCCGGTGACCATGGTCTCGGCACTGACTCGTGCCGCGAAATTCGGCGCGCTTGTGAAGGGCGGCGCGTTCTTCGAGGAGGGCGCGGAAGTGGTCGTCGCCGCCTTCGACAAGACCGGAACGCTGACCGAAGGCAGGCCGGTGGTGACGAAGGCCATCCCCGCGCCGCCCCGTGCGCAAGGAACAGGGCCTGGCGACACCGACTTCTACAAAAAGCAGCTTGCACGCCTTGTTTCCGTGGCTGCGGGACTGGAATCGCATTCGACCCATCCTTTGGGGGAGGCTGTGCTCGGATTCGCCTCCCAGCAAGGGATCGCAGCAGCAAACGACATCGGCGATGTCAAAGAGACCGCCGGCAAAGGGATCATCGGCACGATCGACGGCCGCGCCTACGCCATCGGCTCGCAAGGATTCATCGAGGAGCGCCTCAACGCTGCCGCAAGCATAGAGGGCTTTGCCCCCGTGCTCGAAGAAGAGCCGGGCACGGCGCTGTTTGTTGCAGAGCTCGAACCCGACCAGGCTCTGCTGGGCATGTTCTTGGTAAGCGACGCGGTTCGCAAGGAAGGCTCGACCGTGCTTTCGGCCTTGCATAAAGTGAGGAAGGGGATCAAGACGGTCATGTTGACAGGCGACAACGCAAAGGTCGCCCAGGCGGTGGCCGCGGTTGCCGGCGTTGACGAGGTCCACGCCTCGCTTATGCCCCAAGGAAAGACCGCCGAGATCAAGCGGCTGCAGGAAACGGTCGGCCCGGTGGCCTATACCGGTGACGGCATAAACGACGCGCCCTCGCTTGCCACGGCGAACGTCGGCATCGCGATGGGGGGCGCCGGTTCCGCCGCAGCCCTTTCAAGCGCCGACGTGGTCTTGATGGCCGACGACCTCTCCGCCCTGCCGAAGTTCTTCTCGCTTTCAACCAAGACCGTGGCCGTCCTGAAGCAGAATGTCGTGCTTGCAATCGGGCTGAAAGTCCTTGTCGCGCTGTTGGTGGTGGTAGGCGTTGCCCAGATGTGGATGGCCGTGCTTGCCGATACGGGCGTATCGCTGCTGGTCATCCTGAATGGTATGCTCCTTTTGCGAAGACGCCTCTAAGGCCTTGCATTCGGGGCTCCCAGGCACCCGTGCGCCAACCCCGTCGCGACCGGGTGCCGCGGCTGTTCAAGGCGAAGCCGCCGGGCTTTTGCCCCAGAGCCCCGTATGCCCGGAGGCGCGTTATAATCATGCCAATGCTTGCACTGATGTTCCACGGAGGGGCGATCAACATGGAGCCTTTGAAAATCAAGGACGACTATCTATCAGCGGTGTTCAAGGGCGAGGCTTACCTGGTCTTGGACGGGGCGATGGGCACCATGCTGCAGGCCAGGGGCCTTGTCGAGCCGGGGAAGATACCGGACCTGGCCTGCCTTGCGCATCCGAATGAGGTCACTGCGATCCATCAGGAATACGTCGAGGCCGGCGCCCATATGATCACCACGAACACCTTCGGGTCGAACAGGAGGAAGCTTCCCGGCGACGTCTCCATTTCCGAGATCTACCAGGCGGCGGTCGCATGCGCCCGCAAGGCAGGTCCGCGGTATGTAGCCGCCGACATCGGACCTGCGGGCGATATGTTCGCGCCTTTGGGGACGCTTGGCGAAGAAGAGGCCTTCGGGCAATTCAGCGAACAGGCCCGCGCTGCCGAAGCCGCAGGGGCGGACGCCATCATAATCGAGACGATGTTCGACCTGCTTGAGGTGAAGATCGCCTTGTTGGCCGCGAAAGAGACGACCCGTCTTCCCGTGATCGCCTCGATGACCTACGAACAGGGCGGAAGGACGCTCATGGGAACGAGCCCCGAGATCGCGGCGCTCGTGCTCTCATCGCTCGGGGCACAGGCCGTGTGCGTGAACTGCTCCTTAGGTCCAGATGCCATCCTCCCCGTGGCGCAGGCGATGGCCGCTTTCTCCCGGTGCCCGGTGGCGGTCCGCCCCAATGCGGGCCTTCCGCGCGTCGTCGACGGCATGACCGTGTATGATATCGACCCTGCAGAATTCGCGGAGGCCATGGAGCCCATCCGTGAGGCCGGGGCAAGCCTTCTTGGCGGATGCTGCGGCACAGACCCGCGTTTTACCAGGCAGTTGGCAGGCCTTCTCGAAGGGAAGACCCCGCAGCCAAAAAGCCCGAGGCCTGTCTTCGCGATAAGCAGCGGCCAAAAGATCGCAGCCCTCGACAAGGGCCGGAGAGAGATCTCCTTGGGGATGGCCTCTACCGATGAGGAGGCCCGGCTCATGGAACAAGCGGTGGCGGAGGAGGATTTCGATGGGCTGTTCGCTCTCGCCCTCGAGAAGAAAAGCGCCGGAGCGGAGGCTTTCGAGCTTGCTGCTGAAAGCGGGCAGCTTGCGCGCGCGGTCAGCCACCTGCAGGCCATGCTCCCGCTTCCGTTGTCCATCAGCTCTTCGAACACGGCCGCCCTTGAAGAGGCTGCATTCCTCTATCGAGGCAAGGCGCTGATCGGCCCGGCGGTCGCCGGCAGCGAGGCCCTTGTGGAGGTCTTGCGTATAGCAAGGCAGTATGGATGCGCGGTCAAAGGCCTCGTTGAGTATGGCGCCGACAAGGAAGGCATCGGCGCCTCACCCGAAGAAAGCGTGGCCGTCCAAGTTGAAGACCTCGTCAAGGTCTGCGAGGAGCAGGGGATTCCCGCCAGCGACCTTGCCATTCAATATCGAAACGCCCCCGGCTCCCGTGCCTTCGGCACCGATGAGATCGAACGGCTGTCCCGTCCTATGAGGGAGCGATTTAGGTCTCAGGCCGTCATCGGTTCTTCAATTCTATAGGCTTTCTTGGTATCATAAAGGCATGGTTTTTCCAGACGGAAGGAGCCCCAAAATGGGAACGAAAGCAACCGAAGCGCTTGACGTGTCCTTTGACGAGCTGCCGAATTATCTGCACGCTCGTCATTCTGTTTATATGGAGGTGGATGGCAAGGTCTTCTACATCACCGACGTAAACGATAAGTATTGGCGGGCGCAAGACACCGATTTGTTCAACGAAAAGGGCCATTATGTGGATGCCAGCGAACTGGTGCCGACCCTGAGCGAATTTATCGGCCTACCTTTTGTGGACGGCGAGTGCCTCGAAGAGGTTTTCAACCGTGCAACCTTCTACGCTTCGGAAAAGGAAGAATAAACAAGCATCCCAAAGGGCGGCCGCCCTTTCTGGCTTTTATAGCTCGTGGATGGTGAAGCCATCACGCCCGGCATCCTTGGTGCTGTAAAGGGCATCGTCGGCTTCGATATACAGGGTTTGGTAGTGGTGGCTTTCCTGGCCGCCGGCCATGGCCACGCCAATGCTGACTGTAAGGCTCAGCCCGTCTTCGATCTTCAGGGCTTTCACGGCCTCGTTGATCGATTCAGCACGCTTCCGGATAAGGTCACCCTTCTTGGCGCTGGTGAAGAACACGGCGAACTCGTCGCCTCCCATGCGTGCAATAAGGTCGTTTGGACGGAACCTCGATCTGATCGCCTTCACGGCTTCGATGATCACCTGGTCGCCAACCGTATGCCCGAAACTGTCGTTGATATCCTTGAAGTTGTCCAGGTCGATCATCATGAAGGCATAGCAGCCGTCAAAAGTCCCGGCTGAAAGCGCCGCCTTCACCCGTTTCTCGAAAGCCTCGCGGTTCAGCAGGCCTGTCATCGAGTCGGTCTCCGCCTTCAGGTTCGTCTCCTCCAGGCTCTTGATGTACTCCTGGATCTTGCCCTCCATGGTCTTCAGCGATTCGGAGAGGCTTTGCAGCTCGTCGTGTGTGCTGATGTGCAGGCCGGTGATGCTGTTGGCTGCCGAAGGGCTTTCCGACGAATCCACCAGGTACGTGTTGGCGGCATCTGCGATCTTGTTGACAGGGCGCAAAACCAAAAACCGGAAGATCAAAACGAATACGAGGGTCACGGCGATGGCAACGGCAATGGTGGTCACTATCAGGCTTGACATGAATTCCTGCCGTTCCTGCACCAACTCTGCAGCCGAAAGGTCGACGCCGAGGTAGCCGACAAACTCGTTGCTGCTGTCATACATCGGCTGGAAAACGCTTAAAAGCCAGCCGTATTCGTCGTTCGTGATGGTCGGCGGAATCGCCCCTCCCTCTTCGGCTTGCGGGATATATGAAGAAAAGGAGTGTTCCCAATCCGCCCAGGTGCCAAGCGATATGCGGCCTGAGGTCTCGTCGGAGTCGAAGATAAAGACGCCGCCGCCGTCGACGGGTTTGAGCACATAGATGTAGGTGGCGTCACCGGCGCGGGCGATCAAGCGCAGATCGGCTGTGATCTGCCAATATTCCTCATCCTCTTCAAGGGTGTCAGCGTAGCGCGCAATGGTGTCGCCGTCGACCACCTGCTGGCTTGCCTCTATGTTGGCCTGCCCCTCAAGGGTGTATTTGTCGATGATCTGCTGGTTGTAAATCTGATAGCCGAAAACAATGATGAGCGCGCCGATAACCAAGGCCATAAGCATCATGACAACAGAGAACTTGAAGCTCAGCGAAAACGTCCGTTTTGCCTTTGTCATCCCGGCCCCCTACCCTAAATCCCCGGGCGTCCGGCTGCCGGGCGCTACGATGAAGCCGTTGCGGCCCTGTGCCTTGGCATCGTACAAGGCGTTGTCTGCCTCGAAGTAAAGGCTTTGGTACTCGTGCGTCTCGCATCCGTCGAACACGGCAACACCCACGCTGACCGTGATGCCGATGCTGCCGCGCACACGCACCGCCCCCACGGAATCGCAGACTGCCTGGGCCCGGCCCTCAACCTCTTTGAGAGAAGGGGGGCTTTTGTAGAACACGGCGAACTCGTCGCCGCCCATGCGGGCGATGAAATCGGTCGAGCGGAAGTTTTCCCTGATGGCCTGTGCGCATGCGGCAATGACCTCGTCGCCTATGCTGTGGCCCCAGGTGTCGTTGACGTCTTTGAAGTTGTCCAGGTCGATCATCATGAAGGTAAAGTAGCCGTCGAAGCTGCCGCTATCCAGCACCTCGTTCACGCGCTTTTCGAAGGCCTCGCGGTTAAGGAGCGTCGTCATGGAATCGGTCTCTGCGCGATAGGTGGCCTCCTCCAGGCTCTTGATATACTCCTGGATCTTGCCCTCCATGGTCTTCAACGACTCGGAGAGCCCTTGCAGCTCGTCACGTGTCTTGATGCTCAGGCCGGTGATGCTGTTGGAGGGGGA
>JAVBQH010000148.1:0-8920 GCA_031549175.1 Raoultibacter sp. | reverse complement strand
GCAGCTTCGTCCTGCTTGCCCCCGAAGACCCAGGCCTTGCCGGCCTGGTCGAGGGCAGTATATATGAAGAGCCGGTACAACAGCTGATTGCGGATGCCGGCAAGGTGAGCGCCGTCGAGCGCGCCCAAGGAGACCGCGAGAAGCATGGCGCCTTCACCGGCCGTTATGTGGAGAACCCGATTAATGGCGAAAAAGTCCCTGTCTGGGTGGCCGACTACATCGTCTCCGACTACGGTACCGGTGCGGTCATGGCCGTGCCCTGCGGCGACCAACGCGACTTCGAGTTCGCCCGCAAATACGACCTGCCCATCATCCCGATCATCTTGGCCGAAGACGACCCCCTGTATCCTGCACTGGCAGGCGTTAAGGAGCGTGTCAGAACTGAGGTCCCCTGGGAGGAGAGCTTCGAGGCCGAGGGCATCATGGTGCAGTCAGGGAGGTACACGGGCATGGAAGGCGGCAAGGACTCGCCTGCTGCAGATGCCATTATCGCTGACCTGGAGGCAATGGGCCGCGGCACCAAGGCCGTGAACTTCCGCTTGCGCGACTGGCTTATCTCCCGCCAGCGTTACTGGGGCAACCCGATTCCCGCGATCTATTGCGACGTGTGCGGGCTTGTCCCCGTTCCCGAAGAGGACCTGCCGGTGGTCTTGCCGCTCGACATCGATATCGTCAAAGGCGAGACACTCGCAGATGACGAGGCCTTCTACCGGTGCACCTGTCCGGCCTGCGGTGGGCCGGCGCATCGGGAGACGGACACCATGGACACCTTCACCTGCTCTTCGTGGTATTACCTGCGCTACACCGACCCGCATAACAGCCAAGCACCCTTCTCGTCGGAACAGGCAAACCGCTGGCTGCCGGTCGACCAATACATCGGCGGGATCGAACACGCCATCCTGCACCTTCTGTACTCGCGCTTCTTCGTGAAGGTGCTGCGCGACATCGGCATGGTCGATTTCGACGAGCCCTTCGAGAACCTGCTGACCCAAGGCATGGTCAAGCTCAATGGTGAGACGATGTCTAAGTCTAAGGGGAACACGGTGGCCCCCGAAGACATGATCGCCGAGTACGGCGCCGACGCGGTACGTACCTTCATACTGTTCATGGCGCCGCCTGACAAGGACCTCGAATGGGAGGAAGACGGCCTTGCCGGTATCCATAGATTCCTGAACCGCGTGTGGCGTCAGGTCTATGACCTCATGGGGGCTGCGGGGGAGGAGACGCTTTTCCAGGAGGCCGCAAGCGAGGCGGAGGGCAAGGGCCTAGCCGGAACGCTCAACCGCGAGAGGCACCGTGTTGTCGGCAAGGTCATCGATGACTTCGAGCGGAACAACTTCAACACGGCTATATCCGCGATCATGGAGCTGTCGAACGCCGCGGGGGACTATCTTCGCAAAATGTCTCCTGAGGCCAGGCAAGCATGCGGTTACCTGGGTGCCTTCGACAAGGAGATCGCCGAGGTCTTGGTGAAGCTCATAGCGCCGATGGCCCCTCATTGGGCTGAGGAGCTCTGGCAGACTGTGCTCGGCCACGCCACGTCGATCCATACTGAGCCCTGGCCGGAGTTTGATCCTGAACAGGCAAAAGCCGATGAGGTCGAACTTGCGGTGCAGGTGAACGGCAAGGTGAAGGCGAAGGTAGTCGTGCCTGCGGATGCATCGGAAGAAGCCATCAGGGAAGAGGCGCTTGCCGCCGTGGAAAAGGCATGCGAAGGGAAGACGGTCGTGAAGGCAATCGTCATACCTGGTCGTTTGGTAAATATCGTTGTGAAATAAGGTCGATGGAGGCAGCAGGCGTTATTCCAAGATCAAGATCTTTTGTGAAAGTGCTGTTGAGATTCGATAGGCTATTACGGGAGCTCTGCGGCATCGAAATTCAATTTGCTATCATCGAGGCATGGCGCAAGCTAAAAAACATAAGGTGGCGAAAGTCGTGTCCGGCATTCTCGTCTTTGCAATTATTGCGGTAATCGGGGTCTTCGGCATCACCAATGCCCTCGTCGTCGGCCAGTCGAAGGAAAAAATGGTCACGGCCGAGGCTGCGAAAGCACATCAGGCCGACTGCATCCTGGTGCTGGGTGCCTCGGTGCTCCCCGACGGGACCCCCTCAAGCGTGCTGCGAGACCGGCTTGACGAGGCGATCGCCCTCTACTTTGCCGGTGTAGCCCCCAAGATCATCATGAGCGGCGACAATGGCAGCCATTCCTACAACGAGGTGCTCGGCATGAAGAATTACGCCGTGAAACAGGGCGTGCCCAGTGAGGATATCTTCTGCGACCACGCGGGCTTCTCGACCTATGAAAGCATGTACCGCGCCCATCAGGTATTCGGCGTCGACCGTATGGTCGTGGTAACCCAGACCTATCACCAATACCGTGCCTTGTATTCCGCAAACGGCCTCGGCATAGACGCTGTCGGGGTCGCCAGTGACCGCAGCAGCTTCAACCAGCAGATGGCGTGGGATATGCGCGAGGTGCCGGCACGGACGAAGGACTTCTTCCAAACCATGTTCAAAACCGAGCCGACCTTTTCAGGGGAGTCTATCAGCTTGGATCAATCGGGCGACATCACCGAGCAATGACGTTGCGGCATGACGCCTGCGCCCCTTTTGCCTTGTTTTGAGGTAGTATGCAATAGAAAACGTAGGCGAGAGGGATCAAGGTTTGGGAGCACGGGCAAAAAAACAATCCGTTACGAGGAGGTCGCTTCACTATTACTGGCAGGTGACTGCCATGCAGTGGCCTATGTTCTTGTTGTCGGTGCTTTCCACCTTGGGCTTCGTCTTCTTCCTTTCCTTCGGGAACCCCTATGTGGTGGGTTTGGTGGTCGACCGGGTGAGCGCCGACCCTGTTGCGGCCGATCAGGTATTTGCCGTGTTCGGGCCTTATATCCTGATGTTGATCGGCACCAACGTTCTCGGACAGGTATTCAGCAAGCTGCAGGACTATACGGTATGGAAGCTCGAGCTTTGCGCGAACTATTCTCTGGCGACCTTCGCCTTCGACACCTTGTCAAACCAATCGATGACCTTCCATTCGAACCGCTTCGGGGGCTCGCTGGTCAGCCAGACGCAGAAATTCATCGGAGGCTATGCGACGCTTATGGAAAGTCTGATCTATGCCGTGCTGCCTATCCTGAGCTCTGCCGTGTTCACCGTCGTTTTGCTGGTCGGTTTGGTGCCCCTATACGTTGCCTTGCTGGCATTGCTCCTCGTCATCTATGTGATCTTGGCCTATTTCCTTTTCAAGAAGATCCTCCCCTTAAACGAGGCGGCGGCAGCAGCTCAGAACACCCTTTCCGGGGAGCTTTCCGACAGCATCACCAACATACTCTCGGTGAAGACCTATGGCAGGGAAAAGTTCGAGAGGGCGATCTTTGACGAGGCGAACCGCGACGTGCTTGCGGCGGACGCCCAGCGCATGCGCTCATCGATATCCCGGGGCGCGATATCAAGCTTCATCATCGTCATCATCATGACCATGGTCGTCATTTTCATTACGGGCGGCAACGCCTGGCTCGGCATAAGCGCGGGCACTTTGGTCATGATGTTCACCTATACCTATTCGCTTACCATGCAGTTCAACCGTATCGGGATGACCTTTGCCCAGATCAACCGAGGATTCGGTGACGCCCATGACATGACGGTCGTGCTCGACGAGCCTACCTTGGTTGCCGATATCCCCGACGCGAAAGACCTGGCGGTTACCGAAGGCGAGATCGAGTTCGACGAGGTGACCTTCTGGTATGCAGATGCTGGGGAAGCGGACAAGGTGTTTCGCGACTTCAGTCTGAGGATCCCCGCAGGGCAACGGGTCGGCCTGGTCGGGCGGTCGGGGTCGGGCAAGACGACCCTCACCACCTTGCTGCTGCGCCTGTCGAACCTGCAGGAGGGACGCATCCTCATCGACGGCCAAGACATAGCGTGCGTCACCCAGGTAAGCCTGCGCCAGCAGATCGGCTATGTGCCGCAGGAGCCTTTGCTGTTCCATCGCACTATCAGGGAAAACATAGCGTATGGCAAGCCGGAGGCCACGCACGAGGAAGTACGCGATGCAGCGGTCAAGGCGAATGCGCTCGAGTTTATCGAGGCCTTGCCGCAGGGCTTCGACACCCATACGGGCGAGAGGGGCGTCAAGCTTTCCGGCGGGCAACGTCAGCGCATTGCCATCGCGCGCGCCATATTGGCCAACGACCCCATACTTGTGCTTGACGAAGCGACCTCGGCACTCGATTCGGAAAGCGAGAAGCTTATCCAAGAGGCCTTGAACAACCTGATGGAAGGGCGTACCTCCATCGTGGTTGCCCACCGCCTGTCCACCATTGCAAGCTTGGACCGCATCATAGTATTGAAGGACGGCCGTATCGTCGAAGATGGCTCCCACGCCGACCTTGTCGAACAGGGGGGAGAATACGCAACGCTCTGGAACCGGCAGACCGGCGCCTTCCTCTACGCGGAGGACGAGGAATAGCGGGGCAGACCGGTGCCAGACGATGGTGTGGCGTCGGGTTCCAGGACCGCTGTTCTTTAAGATAAAGTCCGGGCATTTCATTGCGGAAACGAACCACTTATGGCACAATAGCAAGCCGTTACTCAAAAATGGGCGATTGGCGCAGCGGGAGCGCAGGTCCCTTACAAGGACAAGGCCGGGGGTTCAAATCCCTCATCGCCCACCATTTTCTCCTTCCCCTTGCATCTACATAGCTTCGAACAGGCTTTTTCTTGGAGAGATGCGTTGAAGTCGGAGGATGCGATGTTGCCATCCAGCCTGGCATTTTGAGCGTATGCCCCCTCTTCGATAACCCAAAGGCTTCATGCCCCAAAGGCCGCTGGCCTGGCCCCGCCATTCCGGCTTCTATTCAAATGTACAAATCTAAAACTGCAAGGTTTTTGTAAGAGGCAGGAGATATCCGGGCTATTTTTCCGGAAGATTCCGCGGAGCGCGAAGAGAGGTATCCGAGGAATTGAACGGGATATTCTGCAAGTGATCGGTAAACAGTTTCTGCCATCCTTTTTGAACACACAGATCGGAAAGGATGACCTTGAACAAATCGCGCACTGCCATATTGGGGATTGTTTGCGGGCTGCTTTGTGCAGGTGCCGTCTTCGCCTATACGCAAAGCGTGCAAGGCGAGGCGTCTGCGGCACGTGCCGACGCCTTGGCCCGATATGGCGGGGAACAGCTTGAGGTCTGCATAGCAAAAAAGGATATTTCCCCGGGCGAGAAGATCGATGCAGCAAATACGACCACGCGTTTGTGGGTTGCCGACCTGCTGCCTGAAGAAGCGGTCCGCTCATTGGGCGACGTATTGGGAAAGCAGGCGACTTCGAGGATTCTGGCCGGCGAACCGATCTCAAAGAAGCGTTTCGAGGACCGCATGTCGACGCTCGAGGTGCCGGAAGGCCTGAGCGCTTTGAGCGTTCCCGCCAAAGATGTCCAGACCGTTGGCGGTGCTGTTCGCCAGGGAATGTCTGTCGACGTGTACGCAATCGGCTCGACATCCACCTCATTGCTGGCAAAGAAGGTGCTCGTCTTGGGCACCAGTGTCGGAAGCGATGAGAAAAGGCAGAATGCGTCGATCTCCTGGGTGACCCTGGCCTTGAAGCCGGAATCCGTCCAAGAGACGATCGCCGCCTCCCAAAACGCAGAGTTGTATTTTGTGCTGCCCGGCAGCACTGAGAAGGGGGAATCATGAAAGACTTCCAGGTAGCACTTTGCACAGACACGCCGAGTTTAGAGAACCCGTCCTTGATTGGGCTTGAAGGAGAAAGCCTCGAAAACCAACCATGGCTTCGGGTCTTTTGCAGCGCCCTGGAGGCACGGCAGTCGCTGAGGCTATCGCCCGCCTCCCAGGAAGTCTGGGTGGTTGCAAGCGACGATGTGGATCCCATCAACCTTGCTGCAGCCTTGAAAAAAGACGCGCAAGAACAAGAGGTGCACCTCGTCTCATTCGAAAACTCCGGCTCATTGCAAAGCCGAGCCAGGGCAGCCGGTCTTGACGGCATGCTCAACCAGCAAGATTTCATTGAACGATACTCCCATCACAAGCAGCGAGGCTCTTCTCGCCCCGCCGACCTTGGGCAGGCCGAACTTTACCATGCGAGCTGGGGATCGCTTGTGACAGAAGGGAACGTCTTCTCTGAAGAGCCGTCTTCCAAAGTGGCGCCGCGCAGCGAAGGGCTGCGGGTCGTCTCTTCGCGCACGGCCCCTGTTTTTACCGTGCTGAGTGCAAGCGGCGGCTCAGGCAAGAGCACCGTTGCCGCCCTGACCGCCTATTTTACGCAGGGCCTTGGATATAATACCGTGTTGCTTGATGCGGACCTGCAATTCGGCGATCTCCATTTCCTACTAGGGGAGGAACATCCGCTTGCCATAGACGAGGTGGTCGAGAGCCCTTACAAGCTTGAACAGCTCAGGTCTGAGGGGATGAGGCCGGTGCTCATAGCCGCCCCCCGGCGGCTCGAGCAGTCAGAAACCCTGCTTCAGGAAATCCCTCCCTTGCTCGACCGTCTCAAGGTGAAATTCGAGGTGGTGGTAGTGAATACCGGTTCCTTTTGGACGGAGCAGCACGCCTTGCTGCTTGAAAGAAGCTCGACAGCCCTTTTCGTTCTGGATCAGCGCCCCGCCTCGATGCGTGCATGCCGCCATGCCTTGGATCTGTGTGCGCGGTGCGGCATCGCCACACACCCGTTTTTGTTCACGTTGAATAAATGCTCTCGCAACTCCCCGATGACCTCTATCGATGCGTCATGTGCCTTACAGGGCGCGCGTGTCGTCGAACTGCAGGACGGCGGGCAGGAGGTCGACGAGCTTTTGGGCGCAGGAATGCCGCTCGAGCTGATCAATGCCAGAAACAGCCTTTGCTTGAGTATCGAGCAGATGGTGCTCGACCTGCTGCCAAGCAAACCTGAGAAGGGAAGGAACGTTGCCCTGCCCGTAGAAAGAGAGCGGCGCTTCTTCAAAAGGCGGGGAAAGAGGGCGGCATGTCTTTGATGGACCGCGTGCAAGAAAACGCAAGAGAGCTTGGACACAACACCCGCAAGGAACAATCGGACACCCTTGAGGAACTCAAGGCAGAACTGCAGAAGCACCTTTCAAGCGACGAGATCGCCACCCTCATGGCAAAGAACCCGCGGCTGGCGAAAAACGAGATCAAAAGCGTATGCAAGCAGATATTCTCGGAAGGTGCATGGGTATCGCGGTCGCTTCAAGAAAAGGAGGCCCTCGTTGCCGAGTTGCTCGATACGGTATTCGGACTTGGGCCTTTGGAAGGGATGCTTGCAGACGAAAGCATCACCGAGATCATGGTCAACGGGTCCAGCGCACTGTTCTTCGAGCGGGCAGGCAGGCTTTACCAGGCTGCTCGCAGCTTTTCAGACGACGACCAGGTGCGGGCACTCATTGACCGCATAATAGGCCCGCTTGGACGTCGGATAGACGAGGCGTCGCCAATGGTGAACGCCCGGCTTCGGCAGGGACATCGCGTGAACGCAATCATCCCGCCCCTTTCTTTGGACGGGCCGATCCTGACGATCCGGAAATTCCGCGAGCATCTCTATACGCTTGAAGAAATGGAAGGCATGGGCACCATCGAGCGCTCTTTGCACACCTTTCTTGTCTGGGCGGTGCTTGCCAAGAAGAACATCGCCGTTTCCGGCGGTACGGGAAGCGGGAAGACCACTTTCCTGAATGCGCTCTCGTGCATTATCCCACCTGAAGAACGCATCATCACCATTGAGGATTCCGCCGAGCTTAAGTTCTCCCACCACCCGCATGTGATCAGGCTGGAAGCGCGCCCTCAAAATGCCGAAGGGGTAGGCGAGATAAGCATCAGGGAGCTCGTGATCAACGCCTTGAGAATGCGTCCAGACCGCATCATAGTCGGTGAATGCAGGGGAGGAGAGGCGCTGGATATGCTCCAAGCCATGAATACCGGGCATGACGGATCGCTGACCACCTTGCATGCGAATTCTCCAGGCGATGCCGTGATAAGGCTGTCGACCATGGTTCGTTATGCGGCGGAGCTGCCCATCGATGTCATAGAGGCGCAGGTTGCAAGCGCCATCAACCTGGTCATCCAGACTTGCAGGGCGGCCGACGGGCGGCGTTACGTGACCGAGCTTGGCACCCTTGCCTTCGACAGGGCTGCCCGGTACTGCGAGATACAAAAGCTCTATCTGCGTGAACACGTTGAAGAACCGGGCCGGTGGCTTGCATTCCCCGATTGGATAGACGCCCTCCCCCAACCCGGCGTCGCCTCCGATGAGGAGGTGGAGGCATGGAAGCGTCAATGATCTTCGGTTGCATCGCATTCGTGGCCTCGTTTTTCAGCGCAGCCTGCCTCGCGCCCTCGATTGTCGAAACCGTGCAAGGCCGCCGTGTGAAGACGCGGAGGAGTTCACGTGAGATCATGCAGGGGAAGCCCTTCGCATCGCTTGTGCGCAACGGCGTACGGATATTCAGGCCCCTTGCCGCACACGTGCTCAAGATCAAGAAGGCCAAGGCACTCCTCAAGGAAGCCGAGCAGTTCTTCTCCCACAAAGGCTATATGACAACGCCCCTCTCGCTGTGCTCGATATGCCTTGCCACCCTCCTTTGCAGCGCGCTGTTGGCATTGCTTGTGGGGCAGTCACCTGTATTTATGCTGGTCGCTCCTGTCGGGCTTACGATCTTGTCTGCCATGGTCGTATCCCATGCCGCAGAGGCGCGGCAATCCGCCTTGCGCGAGGCCGTACCCGATGCCCTTCGGTCGATGAGTGTCTGCTCGCATGCCGGCCTTTCCCTTCTGCAAACTTTCTTGCAGGTGGCAGGCGAGACGAAGGATCCCCTGAAAAGCCTCTTCCTTCGGGCGGCGCATGATTTGGAAGTCGGGAAAACGGTGCGCGAGGCCTTGGAGGTCTTTCGGGAGCAGGCTTCAGT
>JAVBQH010000046.1:0-12200 GCA_031549175.1 Raoultibacter sp. | reverse complement strand
CTTCCTTCTTGAGATAGCACATTGCATATATTCTACAGGATGGATGCGAATGCCGGGTCGGCTCTGAGCAGACAATCAGAGGTCTGGCTGCTGCCATTTTTCCACGGGCGGTCGTCTTTCGTGCCTTATGGGTTGGGGTCTTTGGGGGGTTCGTCGGGTTTTTCCTTCGGGCCCTCCTTCCTTCGTTCAAACCAAACGATAAAGGGGAAGGCCATTAGTTGCAACCCGAGTATCTGCAGGTGATTATCTATATTGTAAAACGGGCTGACAATCAGGGGAAGCGCGAGCCCAAGTTCCAGCAGGCACAGTAACAAGGGTACGATGAAGGGCTTTTTCTCGCGGGCTTTCCTGATAAACGAGTCAAACTCGTTCCCTGCCTCGAACAGGCCAAATAGACCCCATATCACCCCTAGGAAGATGATCGCGTGTTTTCCTTGGAAAAGGGTCACGACGCCGAGGATGCCCACGACAAGCTGTCGGCCAATGATCTCACCCTCGAGCACCGTCGGCTTTTTGCGGAAAAGTTCTATTGCAGAGGTGACCCCGGATACGATCAACGCGGCGCCCACAACATAAGGCAACACGTCCACAACAAGATCGGGAATGACAAGGCAGCAAAGGCCTATTACCGGGAAGACCAAGAAGGCGACAAAGGAGATCCCTGTAATTCCGTTCAGCTTCTCATTCTCGCGTAAAAACCGTGTTTCCAGCATAGGGCTCTCTTGTCAGACATATCGGCGGATCATGCTGTATCCGATAGTAAGGTATGGGCGGCCAAGCCGTGAAGGATTGTTGCTAGGGCGTTAAGAGAAGCGCGACTTCAGAGCTGGGATTTCAAGACGAGCTTGGAGTTTGTCCGCGGCATGGAGCCCATGGAATTCCCCGCACGGAAAACGGGCGAAGCTTGTGCTCTTCGCCCGCTCCAGATTGCTTATGCTCCTCGTTAAGTCGGATCGAGGCTTTGCCCGACGTTTCGCCCGAGAAAAGGGGACAGTCCCCTTTTCTCGGTTAACCGTAACGGTACTCGATGCCCATCGTCGGCTGCGGGTTCTCCCACTTCTTGATGATGGTGGAGCCGCAGGCGATGCGGCAGGTTCCGCACTCGAGGCATCCTGCGTAGTCGAAGCTCTGCCTGCCGTCCTCGTCGACCTTGTACAAGGCCGCCGGGCACACCCGGACAAGCTTGTAGAACTCTTCTTCCGGGCAGTCCTCGACCAGTTCGATATGGGCGTTTGACTCGTCGACCTCGTATTTGTTCAGGCCTAAATACTCGTCTACGTTCACGGTAATGGGATCTATCGCGCTCATAATGCCTTCATCCCTCCTCGCACATCCTTCAAAAGCTTGCCGATGCCGACCTGGCTCACGATCGGCTTGACCGTCTTCTTCATCGGCTTTGCCGGCGTTCCGTCGACGATGAACATCGTATTGAAGATGTCGCGGACCATGGCCGGGTATTCGTTGAACAGGCGTGTGGTCGACTCCATGAAGTGCGGGAACCTCCTGAACGAGGCAAGGTCCTGCAGGACGAAGTCCCCCTGGAGGGCAGCCACGTAGCCGGCCAGGCCGGCCTTGCTGGTGTCGCCGGCCTCCAAGGCCTTCGCCACCTCGCGCCCTGCATGCATGCCTGCCGCGACCGCGAAGTCCATGCCACGCACCTGGTAGCCCAGGTTGATGCACATCATCGCGCAGTCGCCGGCAAGGACGACGCCGTCGCCCGTCAGCTCGGGCATCATGTCGAGCCCGCCTTCAGGCACCATATGTCCCGAGTGCTCGAGCACGGTGCCGCCTTTGAGCAAGGGGGCCAGCGCGGTCTTCTCCTTGAAGTCCTCGAGCATCTGGTAGATGGGCGTCCTGGCGCCCATCAGGTCCGATATCGTCGCAACCAAGCCGAGCGAGATGGACTCCCTGTTCGTGTACATGTAGCCGCCGCCGATATGGCCGTGTGTCGCGTCGCCGGCGAACAGCCAGGCAGCGCCTTCGTTCTCGCCGGCAAGCACCCGGTCTTCGATCACCTCAGCCGGGAGCGCGATGACCTGCTTGATGCCGACGGCCATGGAAGAGGGCGGCGGCGTCTGAAATCCGACCGCCTGCCTGCTCAGAAGCGAGTTCACGCCGTCGGCGAGCACCACGACGTCGGCAGTGATCTCGTCCTCGCCGGCACGGACGCCGGTGACGCGCCCGTTCTCAACGAGAAGCTCTTCGACCGCGATCCCGTTGATATATTCCGCACCGGCGTCTTCTGCCTTGGAGGCAAGCCACTGGTCGAAGGGCGCGCGCAGGACCGAGTACGAGTCCTTGCCCGTCTCACGCATCTGGTCGGAAGTAAAATCGACCGTGAAGTTTGCGTCCGAGGTCATCATGGAGATGCGCTCGTGCGTGATCCTCCGCTCGAGCGGGGCCTCCCCCTCGAAGTCGGGGAAGACCCTCTTCAGCGCATGCGTGTAGATGCGGCCTCCCGTCATGTTCTTGGCCCCGGCGTAGTTCCCGCGCTCGATCACGAGGACGCTCTTGCCTGCCCGGGCCAGCTCGTACGCGGCGACCGAGCCCGCACAGCCCGAGCCGACTACGATCGCTTCAAAATCTGACATGCTTTCAACTCCTGCCTATCTATCCTACTTGGTGAGTAAAAGTGGGACAAAAGGGTCTGTCTCTTTTGTCTCACGCTACAGTTTCTCTGTCAGTGCCGGGAGCACGGTTTTGACATCACCGATGATCCCAAGGTCGCACTGCTTGAAGATCGGGGCGTTCTTATCTTTGTTGATAGCAATGATCGTGCCAGAATTCTTTGCGCCGACCATATGTTGCATCTGCCCGGAAATACCTGCCGCGATGAAAGCCTTGGGGCTTACAACCTGGCCGGAAACGCCAATGTAGGCTTCGCGGGGGAACCAATCGACGCCTTCGGTCAAAGGACGGGAGCAGCCTACCGCCGCGCCGATCTTTGCAGCCAGGTCGAAGGCGAGGCTCAGGTCGCTCTGCTCGCTAAACCCGCGTCCGCACGATATAACGACATCGCTCCCCTTGAGGTCGACGTCGCTCTTGACGATCTCCTTGCGCTCAAGCACCTCGATAGGCACGGCGGGGGCGATCCACGCGATATCCACCTGCTGGGCAGGGGCAGCCGCAGCCTCCGAAGTGGCGAACAGGCCTTGCTCTGCGCTGTAGAAGCTCACTGCCGAGACGGCCTTGGCCTGACGTTGCGCAAGCCCGGCGAAATAGGTTGTCGTCACCGCGCCTCCTTCGAGCTTTTCGATCCCGGTGATCTGCGAAGCACCGTATTTTGCCGCAAGCTTCCCGACAACGATCTTCAAACGCCGCGTCGGCTCACTAATAACCAGTTCAGGGGATTGAGCATCGAAAAATGCCGCGATTGATTCGAAGGCGTCCTCATGGGCCTCCCCTTCAGGCACCGACACGCGGGCAAGGGTGTTCGCGCCGCTATTGGCGACATCTTGGGCACCAAGGACAATCTGTATGACCTCATCGGCCCCGAGGCCCTGGGCGCCGCTTACAAGCTCGGCCGCCACAGCATCGTGCTCTGCGAATACAAATGCTTTCATATTATCAACCCCTAACGAATGATTCCGACGGCTGCTGCGACGAACTTGTCCAAGTCGTCGGCGTTTGCCGCATCGAATACTTCACAAGCGCGTGCTACCTGGTCGGCACCGCGCGGCTGGGATACCTCGACCGTTGCTGCCTCATCGATAGAGGCATCGCCTGCAGTAAGGATCTCCGAGGGCTTCTTTCCGGCCGCAAGGATGTCCTTCATCCCGCAAATGCGCGGCAACGCGACATCGGGGACTACCGACACGACGGCAGGCAGCGCAACCTTGACCTTCTCGACCACATCCTCGAGCATGCGCTCGACTACAAGCGCGTTGCCCTGTGGCTCGATCTCGGATGCCGCATTGACGACCGGCACGCCCAATATCTCGGCCACCTGGACGTCGACCTGCTGCGCATAGGCGTCGGCAGAACCGTCGCCGCAGACGATGAGGTCCCAGTCGCCCGACTGTCCGACGAGTTTCGCCAGCGCATGGGCGGTCTGGTTGGTGTCATAGCCGTTGAGGCTGTCGTCGGCCACCATGCGAAGCTCGTCGACTCCGCGGGCCAGCACGCTTTTCTTGAGCTTGCTATCGTCGATCGCCTTCGCGCCTACTGAAAGAGCGGTCAGGGTCGACCCTTCAACCTGTTCTTTGAGCAATGCTGCAGCCTCGATCGCATTCAGGTCATACATGCTGATGGCTTGGTGGGCTCGGGAAAAATCCAATTCCCCATCAGGCTTCACCGCAATGTCTTGGTCGTCGTAGACCACTTTGAATAATACGAGTATGTTCATACGTTCCTTCCTTTCTTCCGTTCATCCTCAGGTGGTAAAATGAGAAAAAGTGACCGTCCCTTTTTCTCACTATTTCCTTTCGTATTGTTTTGCGAGCTGCCTTCCGGCGATGTAGACCATGATCTCGTTGGTGCCGCCGGCTATTTCGTAGCCGCGCAGGTCATGCCAGATGCGGCCGAGGCGGATCTCGGTGGTGTAGCCGAGGCCCGCATAGATCTGAAGGGCTTCGTTCGCCACGTAGGTGCAGGCAGGTGCGCCGTAGCGCTTCAGGAGCGCAGAGTCGATGCGGATCGACTCGCCGTTGTCGATCTTCCATAAGGTACGGTACAGCATGTTGCGGGTGTTTTGCAGCGCGATCTCCATATCGGTCAGCTTCTCCTGGATCAGCTGGTTTGCGATGATCGGCTTGCCGAAGGTCTCGCGCTCGCTCACGTAGGCGGCCGCGTCGTCCATCGCCGCCTGGGCAAGGCCCAGGCCCTGGGCGATGATCAGGCAACGCTCCATCTCGAAGTTCTTCATGAGGTTCTTGAAGCCTTCCCCGGGGACGCCGACGCGCATGTCCTCGGTGAGGACGACGTCGTCGAAGTACATCTCGCAAAACGGCTGGATCTGCTGGCCGATCTTATGGAGCGACGAGGTGCTGAGCCCTTTCACATCGACCGGGATCAGCCACATCGACATCGCGCGGTTGTCGACGGCGGGATCCTCTTCCTTGGCAACCACCAGCACGTTCGGCAGGTACTCGCCATTGGTGACCCAGGTCTTCTGCCCGTTCAACAGGTACGTGCCGTCAGGCTGCTTCACGGTGACACTCGTCATGGCGGCGTTGTCGGAGCCGGCGCCAGGCTCGGAGAACCCGAGCGAGAAGATCGGACGACCGGTTTCATGGTAGCCATCGAAGCACTCCCTGATCTGCTGCTCGCTGCCGAAGTCGACCATGTCGTAGAGCGCCAGGGTGGTGTTCAGGAAAGGCGTGATGCATCCGCAATGATGGGCGAACTCCTCGGTGAGGAGGCCGAGGGTCTGCATGTCGCAGGGGATGCCGTCGTATTCTTCCGGCAGGCCCATGGTGCCGAAGCCCGCCTCCATGTACGCCATCGCAAGCTCGTCGGTGATGCCGCCTTGCGCATACATGTCGGTGATCAGCTCTTCGGAAAAATAACGGTCAGTGAACTCCTGGATGCTTTCAACAAGCAGCTGTTGTTCGTCGGTGTAAGAAAAATCCATGTTGTCCCTTTTCTCTCGTATCTTGACTTCGGTCAAACCGAGAAAAGGGGACTGTCCCCTTTTCTCGGGCTGTCGCTTATCTGGAAAGCTCGGTGAAGGCCTGCAAGGCGGTTCGTGCCTGCTCGAACGCCTCCATCTGCTGGTCTACCTCTATCACGGTGCTTGGGATCCCGGCGCCCGAAAGCGCTTCGCGGATGATCGGCACGTCGAACTCCTCGGGGTCGCAGAACTTGGCCTGCACGATGATGACGCCTTCCGCCCCCGCGTCCCTTGCGATTTTTATCAGGTGCTTTGCGCGGTTCTTCTCAACATCGTAGAGGACGGAGCAGTTGTCGATCGCGCAGAACCTCTTCGCGAGCGCCTCAAGCGGGTCACCGTCCGTGGGGACGTCGTAGGCCCACGCACGGGATTCGTGGGCGACGTCGTCGGCCACGATGCCGAAGCCCAGTTCGTCGAAGACATCCAGGAGTCCGGGCATATCTGCGTGGATGCCGCTGATGACGACCTTCATGCCGCCCGGCAACATGTCGGCCGAGGATTCGCCGATAAGGGCGGTCAGCTCCTTGACCTTCTCGCTGTGTTGCTTCTTGTCCATGAAATACGAGGCCTTGATCACGCTGCTGCGCTCGCTCGGAGCAAGCGCCCCAGGATGGGTGCCGAGTGCTGCGATGAAGGCACGCATGGCGGCGCGCCAATCGTTGTAGACGGCGATCGCCTGGTTGAGGTCCTCGTCGCTTATCTTCTTGCCTGCAATATCCTCGATCTGCGCCTTCACTTCCCCATACGAGGATTTTGCATAGTCGAGGCCCGCCTCCGTCTTGCGGTTCTGCGGCTGGGAGACCACGATTGCCGGCACCTGGGGAACACCAAGCTGCCAGTTCTGGGTGAGCGGCTTCAGGGTGTCGCAGAGGGTGGTCATCATCATGCCGTCCAAGTCGTCGAGCTGGCCTTGCAGCCCCATTTCCAAAGTGCGCTGGGCAAGGGAGCAGTAGAAGGGCGGGAAATACTGCTGTGCCAAAGTCAGGTTCCCGCTTGAGCCCCAAACGCCGAAGGGCACCATGCCTGCGGCATATACGAGCTCTTCAGGGCAGTAGTAGGGGCCGACGCCGATTGCCTTTTTCCCCTGCGTTTTGCATGCCTTGAGCTGGCGGCCGGGGTTGTCGGCGATGTCCTTGAACTCCGCGGTACGTGTTTCAATTGTGCTCATATCTACTCCTTGCCCTGCTTGTTCGATGCCATGATCTCCAGCAGGCCCTGCACGCGCGTGTGGTATTGGGCCTCGCTGAAGTTGCGGGGATCCGCCTGGTCGCCGTCGAAGGTGATCACGGGGATGTCGAGGTCCTCGCTGATACGGCGGCCCATGGCAGGGGCGATGCCGCTCCAAAGCTTGCAGCTGCGGTTGATATGCACGACGGCGCCGTCGACCTTGCCAAGCTTGCACGCCTTTTCACGCAGGTCGGTCGCACGGTCGAAGTTGATGCAGTTCGGAACGTTGCTGTACGCCTGCATCAGCTCGTCGGTATTGTTGTAGAATATCCCGAAGGCGTCTGCATAGACAGTGGCGGTCACGTTGATGCCGTTGTCTTTGAGGCCCTTGAAGCTGGTCCTCAGATGCGGCCAGCAGGCGATGCCTTCGAAAAGCACCCGGTACTCCTCCTCGACCTTGAAGGTGGAGGTGCCCTCTTCGACCGACTTCTCGAACTCGTCGATGAGCTGCTCGAAAGCCTCGGCCGCTTCGACCTTGCCGCGGGCGACGACCGCTGCGGCCATGTGGTTGAACAGGTCGAACCCACTGAAGGGCGACGGGACGTACTGCGAGTAGTTTGCGGCCTTCAGCCAGGCGCGCGCAGTGCGGTTCGAGATGGCCATGACCTCTTCGAAGCGCTTTTCGTCCCAGGCCTTCCCGGTGATCTTTTCAAGCTGCCTGATCGCTGCGTCGAACTGCGCCTTGATGTAGGCGGTGCGCTTTTGATCGACCTCGTATTTCTCGTTGTAGGGGATGTCGATGAAGACCATCGGGATGCCAAGCTCGTAGGCCAGGTTCTCATACCACTTCATCATACAGCTGCATATGTTGTTGCAGCACAGCACGAAGTCGGGCATGGGCATGTTGAGCTGCTCGCATTCCTTGATATCGGCATAGGCCAGGTTGATGCGTGCGTAGGCGCACAGGTCGGTCGAGTAACCTTCTGCCTCTGCCGCCTCGCACATTTCCAGGCCGCCGCCTTTGGCGGCGATCGCCGCAGCCTGGTTTTCCGGATAGACCACAGGGATGCCCAAGGTCTCACAGATCTCCACCGGGAAATTCGACGCGCACCAGCCTATCTTCTCTCCCCGCCCCTTTGCCTCGTACGCTTCTTCGTAACAGCGGTTTGCCAGATCGGAAATAACCTTCCTGGCTGGGACGTACTCGTTCTCGCCTTGTTCCATGATCCTACTCGCTCCTCTCTGGACTAGCCTGTTCCAATGCGAACAGCGCGGCACCATAGGCACCGCAAAGCTGCGATTTGGAAGAGGTCATGATGTCTGTTCCTAAAAGCCCCTCCATTGCAGCCACAACTCCGCTGTTCAGGGCTACTCCGCCCGTCATAGCGACCTTTTCCTTGATCCCGAGGCGGCGGGCAAGCCCGGCCACACGGTCGGCGACCGATTGGTGGACGCCTGCCACAATGTCGGCGATCCCGACCCCGGTCGCCAGCTTGCTGATAACCTCCGATTCGGCGAACACCGTACAGGTCGAGCTGATCTTCGCCGGGCTTGTTGCCTGCTCGGCCGCCTTTGCCAAGCCGGAGACGTCCAACTCGACAATGCGGGCCATAACATCGAGGAAGCGCCCGGTGCCGGCAGCGCACTTGTCGTTCATAACGAAATCCTGCAGCGTGCCCCTGTCGTCAAGGCGGAGGACCTTGGCGTCCTGCCCGCCGATGTCGATTACAGTATGGGCCTCGGGAAACAGGCGGGCGGCACCTTTCGCATGACACGACAGCTCGCTCGTCTCCATCGTTGCGTTCTCTACCGTCTTTCTTCCATAGCCGGTGGCGCACAATGCCGATACCTGGGAGATATCTATGCCGGCTTGGGAAAGCGATTCGCTCAAGGCGCGCGCGGGCCCGCTCGTGCCTGCCCCGACGCCTACGACCGTATCGGCGATGAATGCGCCTGTGCCATCAAGGACGACGGCCTTCGACGACGTCGACCCGACATCCAAGCCCACCGCATATATCTCCGCTTGCCCCATCGGCAACTCTCATTCCTAAAAAACATCACTCGGCGCCCCGGATTCCCTCGTTCGTCACGCGAGGCGGCCTCTTTGGCACAGACACACGGAATGTATCCTACCGGTAGCAAAGAGTATGCCTCCTCTGATTTATTTTTTCATTGTTCTATAGCACAATGTTTTATCGAAAGCGCTTGCAGGCTTTCTCGTGAAAAACAGAATTTCCCCGTTGCATGTGCGCCCAGGACTGCGCTAGAATCAACTGTGCTAGAGTACAAGCGAAGAGCCTCAGACAACCTCTTTGACAGAATCGAGGATAGAGATGCGTTGGGATGAGATATGCGGCCAAGCGCAGTTTTCCACCATGGGCCACGCCAGCGGCGCACCGGCAGGAACCGTCTACAACGGGGCCTTTCGCCTTGCGGACGCCCCCTCGGACATATGCGACGACGGGGTCTATTTTGGAACCGTCAGCGAATACCTTGAAAGAAAGCCCAAGGGAACCAAGGCCGCCTTCATCCTCTATGCCGACAAGCCCCTTTCCAAGACGCCGGGCGGGCAGCTCGTCGGCATCTTCGACAACGCCGAAAAGCACCAGGCGGCGTACCTTGCGACGCTCGGCCTCTTTATGGAAGACAGCCGTATGCGTAGGCGTGTCGACAACCTGGTCGACCAGGTCTCGGCCGGAACCGGACTCGAAACGATCGCCAACCTGATCGCCGAGATCTGCCAGGCGCCCGTCTCCATCACCGACAACGCCTACACCCTCATTGTCTCTTCGGATGATTACGAGAACCAATCCATACCCTTGGACAAGCACAGCCGAAACGACCACATCCCCGAGACGATCAAAGCGCTCCTCAAGCAGCGCGGAACCTACCTGCCCACGGTCAAAGACACCGATGCAACGCTTATCAGCTGGGAAGACAAGGCAGGAGCCGCACGGAATGCCTACCTCACCCTTATCCACATCAAAGGCGTGCCCATTGCCTCGTTTTGCGTGTTCCCCCACGAGCCGCTGCCTCCATACGTCGTGAAGAGCCTGCCCCAGATCGCCTCGATCATAAGCACCGAGCTGCAGAAAAGTGATTTCTACCTGGCAAACAAATCGGCACGCTTTGCCAGCCTTTTGAGCCGCCTCATCGACAACCCCCTTCATCAAGATATTAACTCCCTCATCGAGAACCTCGAGCTTCTCGGCCATTCGCTGAAGCACTATAAGTACGTGGTCTATGTCGACCTGAACAACGAGTTCCTCAACGTCTCCCAGACGCGCGCCTTGGCCGAAGAGCTGAGGCACTGCATCGCAAACAGCATCTATGTCGTACGCGACGGCAACATCATCTTCCTCACAAGCCGCAGCAGCAATGCCGCATTGTCGGAGGACGAGCTTTCCAGCTGGCATGAGATCGCGCAGATACACAACATCAAGATCGGGATCAGCAGCCAGTTCAAAGACCTGCTGATGACAAAGACCTACCTCATGCAAGCGCAGATGGCCATTAGGACCGGCAAGGTGTTCGACAGCTCGCTTGCGGTGTACCCTTTCGACAACTACCGGATGGCGGATCTGATCGCAAGCATCGACGACCGTGAGATCCTCTTCTCGTTCCGCTATCCGCCGCTCATGCGCCTCGTGAAGAACGACCTCGACAACGACACGCACCTTGCCTACACAGTCTTCTGCTACCTCAAAGACCCCTCGGATCCGTCACGTGCATGCGAGGAGCTTTTCATCCACAAGAACACCTTGTATTACCGGCTCAATAAGGCCAGGTCGATCATGGGGATCGAGTTCAAATCCGCAGACGAGATCATGCAGCTGCAGTTCACCTTCCTCTTATTGCAGTACCAAGGGAAGTTCGACCAGTTGATTCCCAAAGGCTGAAAGCGAAGTACAGGGGACGAGTGTAGAGGGGATCGGCGGCGGGACAAAAGGGTCTGCCCCCCTGTCCCATCGGCTGGTCTGGAGGCTAGTCCAGGCTGCCATCAACCAACATGGACTTCAAGGCACCCTTGTCGTATTTGCTTGCCCCGAGGCGCGGCATGGCATCAAGTATGACGATGCGGTCGGGTATCTTCTCGCGCTCGATGCGGCCTTTGGCATACGCGCGGAGCTCATCGGGTGAAACCTGTGTGGCTTCGGGGTTGAGGACCACGAAGAGGCAGGTCCGCTCACCCAGTTCGTCGTCGGGATAGCCCACCAGCGACGCGTCGAGGATGTCGGGGCGGTAGTAGTAGACGCTCTCGATCTCGTTGGGGTAGACGTTCACGCCCCCGCGGATGATGACGTCTTTGATGCGGCCGGTCACATGGAGGTAGCCGTCTTCGTCGACAAAGCCGAGATCGCCCGTTGCAAGCCAGCCGTTCATCACGTCCTCATCGGGGACAACGGGGCCGCCATGATAGTAACCGGCCATCATGCCGGGCGTCTTGACGATCAGCTGCCCCTGCTCCCCACGGTCCAGCAGGTTCCCCTCTTCATCGACGACGGTCATCTCCGCGCCAGGGATTGCCTCGCCGTTTGCAACATAGCGCTTTTCGGCCGGAGCGTCGAGCTTCGTATAGGTAACCCCGCCGGTCGTCTCCGTCATGCCGAACGAAGGCAGCAGCCTGCAACGGCAACGCTTCTCGAATTCTTCAATGAGCCCGAGGGGCGGCGGGCTTCCTCCGATGATGCCGGTTCGGAGCCGGGCTCCCTCAAGGCGCCCGTTGCTCTGCTTGAGCTCGCGGATGAACATGGTGGGCACGCCAAGATGAACGGTGCACCCCTCCTGCACGATCAGGTCGAGCGCCCCTTCGACCGTGTACCGGTCGTAATGGACAAGACGGGCGCCGTTCATGAGGGCGATGAGCAGGCCGTTGCAGAGGCCGAAGATATGGAAGAACGCGATCGGCGTGAACACCACATCCTCAGCTGTTGCTTTCATGCAGGCCGCGATCTGGGATGCGACATATTCATGGGCATAAGCCGTGCTCAAGACGCCCTTCGGTGCACCGGTCGACCCCGAGGTGAACAGGATGGTGGATATCTCGGTTGACCAGACCGGCTCGAAGCCGTTTGCATCGGCCGCGGCTTCTGGCGACCCGGGCAAGGATATGTCTTCATAATGCTGGCAACGCCCGTCGTCCAGGCGTATATCGACCAGAAGGCCCTGGTAATCGGCCTCTAAGACGGTGTCCACCTGGTCCGTCCTGGTCACCACGACGGCAACCGGGTCGAGGAGGCCCACCGTCTCGCAAAGGCGGATGGTCCCGATGACGGGAGAGCATGGTGCCAGTATGGCGCCGCATGCTGAAACGCCTGCGTAGAGGGCTACGAACTCGTTCCAATTCGGAACGCAGGTGACCACGGTATCCCCCGGGCGTATACCCGCTGCGCTGAGCCAACGGGCGACGGCAAGTCCGTGC
>JAVBQH010000147.1:0-19317 GCA_031549175.1 Raoultibacter sp. | reverse complement strand
CACCCCGCCGACAAGCACCTGCCCCTCTGCCACATCCCAGAAACGGGGAACCAGGCTCGCGGCCGTTGTCTTCCCGCCGCCTGACGGGCCGACCAATGCGACCGTCGACCCTGAGGGGATCTTCAGGTCGAGCCCGTTTATTGCAGGCCTTTCAGCATCCTCATAGGAGAAGACGACGCCCCTGAACTCGATGGAATCATCAACCGGATGGCTTGCTGCGTCTGCATCGGCTTCTTCCATCAAGGGCACATCGAGTATCGATTCGATCTTTTTCACCGAATGCTGGGCGATGTTTACCGCTTCGGATGCATACATGATCTTCGTCATCACCATGGTCGTGATGGCCGAGAAGATGACGTAGAACAAAAAATCAGTGAGGAACAGTGCGAAATCCCCCGTATTCGCCGCAATGATGATCGCCGCCGGAATCAGGACGGCGAAGGTCGCATTGATCGCGACCAACTGGATGACTTGGGGCGTCCTGCAAGCCTGGGAATACCCGTAGGCCATATCGCGGTATTCGACGATAGCCTCTTTGAACGACCTGAAAGAATGGACGGTCTGCTGGAACACCTTCACCACCGGAATACCGCGCACGTACTCGACGGCGGCCTTGTTCATCTTGTCGAGGGCGTTTTGCCAAAGGGTCATGAAATGCGCGTATCCGCTCTTGTTCCTTCCACCGATCATGTTAAAAAGGCATGCGAAGGAGACGATGACAGGAATGAGGCAGGTCAAACCCATGATCGGGTCAAATATAAACATGACCGCAATGAAGGCGACCGGCGTCACGAAGGCGCCCACGAAGTCAGGCAGCTTGTGCGCAAGCAGGTTTTCGGTCTGGGCGGCGCATCCGTCAATGACGCGACGGAGCTCGCCGGTCGAATGCGTGTCGAAATACCCCAGGGGCACCTTTGAGAGATGGCTGATCGCCGCCTTGCACATGTTCCCTGCCGTTCGGAAGGCGGCCAGATGGGTGCACATAAGCGCTCCAAAATAGATGAGCACGCTTGCAATAGCGAAGGCGACGGCCCACCAACCCCAGGCAAGGGAGACGTTCGCCTCTGCCCAATTCGGGGCCACCTGAATAAGGCCGTCGACGACGAACCAGATACAGACAAGGGGCATAATGGAGACGACCGCATTGAGGCCGGACAGGGCGCATCCGAGGAAGGTCAGGCCTTTGAAAGGCCCCGCAAAATCGATAATCCTCAAGATAGCGTTCTTCTGTTTTGTCTTTTCAGCAGGCCTTTGATGCCCGTCCGCCGTCCCGCCTTTTGATTGCCGGGGGTCATCTCCCAAGGTATCTTCCTGGTTCATAGGGTTCCTCACTATGCAAAATCAATTATTTACCATGGCTAACATATTCTTGTTGGACGCCTGACTGCAAGCGTCTGCGGTTTACTATTACGATTTCGCCGAAAAACTCTGCAATACCGCAAAAAAGTTTGACATAGCTAACTTCTATACTACACTGTAATAAAAGTTTCCTATAGCTAACTAAAGGAGGTGCCTGCTGCATCATGTCGTATGTTGACGCAACCCCCGAAATGGACGTCTTATGCATTCCGTGGCTCGGCCCCTTTTGCAGTATCCCCACGGTCGGCAGCCTGCAATCTGAAACCGGCCAATCCCGGGAGATCGACCCTGGTATCGGTAAGGGCTATTATTGGCACTTCCCCATCGACGGGCTCATGGCGGTGAGCGTCGTGGACGCAGAGTTCTCGGTGAAGACCGTCGCGTCTTTCCAGGTGCCGGACCTCTTCTGTCTGGGGAAGTACAACCGTCATGCTGCCCGCTGCCTTCCCGAGCAGAAGGGCCCACGTAGGAAGAAATCCGGCGAGGCATTGCTTGGCTATGCCTGCCCCCGCAATACCTTCACCGAAGTCATTGAACCGGGAAAACCCCTCCGTGCCGCAAGCATCACGCTTTTGCCCGAGGCGGTCAAGTGGCTGGGCTCCTACCTTGCCGTCGATCCCGCAAGCTTGGCCTCGGCGATTACCAGGCTTGACGGAAGGCAGAACATCCCCGGCCTCAACGAGCTCTTCGAGCTGCTCTTCACCGTTCGGCCAGGCGCCCAAACGGCCCAGGTGTTCTACGAGAGCAAGGTCTCGGAGGCGGCGGCCCTGCTTATGGACTGGTGGTATCAGGGTCAGGCAGATGTGCCGGTGGAGATACTCCCCGTCGACCGCACCTCGTTGGATGCCACCATAGACTACATCAAGGACAACCTGGGAGAACCGCTCAACCTTGAACGGCTTTGCCGTGTAGCCTGCATGAGCACGAGCAAGCTGACCGGCATCTTCAAGCAAGGCACGGGGCGAACCCCCATGGAATACGTAAGGGAGCTGCGCATGGAGCAGGCCTGCGAGCTGATGGCGACAAGCGATGCTTCGTTGGGCGAGATTGCCGAAAAGCTTGGCTTTACCCATCAGGGAAGCTTTTCCGAGGCCTTCAAGGCGCGCCATGGCGTCACGCCCCTCAGCTACCGCAAGTCGCATTTCCAGGGATCCCAAGCCAGACAGAACAATGCCGGCCCCTCGTTGTCGGCATAGACAGAAAGGAACACTATGGCAGAATTAGTAAGGAACCGAAGCAAGCTTCAATCGAAAGACCTCATTGTTGCGGGGGCATTCGCCGCATTATACTTGGTCTTGATGTTTGCCTGCGTTTCCATTCTCGGCTTCATCCCTATCCTGTATTTGTGCGCACCCCTCATCCTTGCCATCATCTTGGGGCCGGTGTACATGCTTTATGTGGCTAAGATACCGAAGCGGGGGGCGATTGTCATCTTAGGGGTCTTGGTAGGGCTCCTGACCTCTATCGGCGGCGTCTGGATGGCCGGTCTTTGGGCCGTTGCCTGCGGCATCATCGCCGAGCTGATAGCAGGTGCGGGGAAATACCGCTCGAAGCGCTCGTACCTCATAAGCTATGTCGTGTTCGCTTGGACCAATATGGGGCCGTTCTGGCTGTTGGTCTTCGCGAAGGGGGCATTCCTCGACGCCTGCACGATGTATTACGGTTCCGAATATGCGGCGGCCATCGATGCGCTCACCCCCTTCTGGATGGTCTTCGTCCTTATAGGGCTTGCCCTCGTCGGCGGGATCATCGGCGGCCTTTTCGGCCAGAAGCTCATTGCCAAGCACTTCAAGAAAGCGGGCGTCGCCTAGTGGACGTAACGGCAGTCTCCCAGAAGCCGGCCCTGGCGCTCGACCCGCGCACGAAGTTCATAGTATTGTTCGTTGTCGGGTTCATTGCCTTCAGCGGCCTGCAGCCCGCGGTCGAGCTCGCTGTCTTTGCAGTGCTTTGCTCCTTCCTGCTGAGCTATCGCCAGACCGGATTCGTGGTGAAGATCGGGGTGGTCTACCTTGCAATGTTCGCACTCGATTTCTTTGTGGCGCCCCTGCTTGGCGGCTGGGGCGGCGCGCTCTTCCTCGCCTGCGTCAAGCGTCCCCGGCTAGTCCTTCTTATCCTGCGTGCAGCGAACCTGCTCATCAAGACGACGTCGGTCAGCGAGTTCAATGCCGCCTTCCACAAGATGCATGTATCGGACCGGGTCATCATCCCTTTCTCGGTCATGTTCCGCTTCATCCCGACCATCCAGGAGGAATGGCGCTCTATCCAAAACGCCATGAAGCTGCGCGGGGTCGCGTCGTCTTTCGGCACGGTGGCGAAGGCGCCCATGCAGGCGCTTGAGTACAGCATGGTCCCCCTGCTTATGTCGGTTGCGACGATATCGGACGAGCTTGCTGCGGCGTCGCTTTCACGCGGGCTTGAGACGGGAGGCGCACGTACCTGCCTCACGCAGGTGCGCTTCGGCATTGCGGACTGCGTTGCGGTCGCCCTCTGCCTTGCGCTCGTTGTCTACCAGGTGGTGTTCTAGGTGATCGTGTTCGACGGCGTCAGCTATTCCTATGGGACGACAGACGATGGACGGAAGAGCCTCTCCGATATCAGCTTCACCATCGCCCCCGGCGAATGCGTCGTCTTGTGCGGCGAAAGCGGCTGTGGCAAGACGACGGTCACGCGTCTCGTCAACGGGCTGATCCCCCATCACTTTGAAGGCACCGTGGAAGGCACGGTCTCCGTTTGCGGAGTCGACATAGCCGAACAGCCCCTTGCCAAGACCTCTCATACGGTCGGCTCGGTCTTCCAAAACCCCCGCAGCCAGTTCTTCAACGTCGACACCACGAACGAGCTTGCCTTCGGCTGCGAGAACCAGGCCTTGCCCGTCGAAGAGATACAGATGCGCCTCAACGAGGCGGTCGGGCTTTTCGATCTCGGGCACCTGTTGAATCGCAGCATCTTCGAGCTTTCCGGAGGCGAGAAGCAACGCATCGCCTGTGCTTCCGTCTACGCGACGCACCCCGAAGTCGTCGTGCTTGACGAGCCTTCCTCGAACCTCGACAGCTTCTCGATCGAGCAGCTGAAAAACACCATCGCCTTGTTGAAGGCGGCCGGGAAGACGGTCATCGTCTCGGAGCATCGCCTCTATTACCTTGCCGACCTGGCTGACCGTTTCTTCTATATGCGTGAGGGACGCCTTGAGAGGATATTCTCCTCCGACGAGATACGTCGCCTTCCCGCTCGGGAGCTCGCCGCCCTCGGCCTGCGCGAACTCGACCTCGCGGCCCTTTCCTTCCTTCCCCGAAAGGGTGAAGGACGCGCCGGCGCGCCTCAGCCCGCGACAGGCCAGGATGCCTGCGAAGGGTCCCAAGGGCCATCCACCCCGCCCTTCGATCTGCCGCCTGGACAGACCTTGATCGGCTTCGACCAGGTAGTGTGCGAGCTCGGCCGCAAGCCTGTCCTCGCCGTTCACAGCCTCGCCCTCAAGCTTGGCGAGATCGTTGCCGTTATCGGACACAACGGTGCCGGTAAATCGACCTTTGCTCATTGCCTGTGCGGCCTCAGGAAGCACAAGGGAACGATAAGCATCCACAACCGCACGGCAAAGCCGAAGCGCCGCATCAACAAAAGCTATATGGTCATGCAAGACGTGAACCATCAGCTTTTTACCGAAAGCGTGATGGAGGAGGTCGTCCTCAATGCCCCCGAACAATCCCTTTCCGAGGTCGACGGCATCCTTGATAAGCTCGGGCTTGAAGCCTTCCGGGACACACATCCCCTTGCCTTGTCCGGCGGCCAGAAGCAGCGCGTCGCGGTTGCCAGTGCCCTCTGCTCCGGAAAGGATATCCTCGTCTACGACGAGCCGACCAGCGGGCTTGACTATAAAAGCATGTGTGCGACCTGCCGGCTGATCGAAACGGCGGCGGAAAAGGCCGAGCTTTCCCTTGTCGTGACCCACGATGTGGAGTTCATCCTCAACTGCTGTACCTCGGTCCTCCATATCGACCAAGGCAGCGTCTCTGACTATTACAAGTTGGATGACGAAGGGGTGCGAAAGGTCAAGCGGTACTTCGTCCTGTAACAAATGGCCGTCCCCCGAAACCCGCGGGACGGCCATTAGCTCATGGATAAACCGTGAGGCTTCACCACTTAGCACCCACGGCCTCGGGGACGAAACCGAGGCAGCAGGAGCTGTCGTCTTATACCCCCTGTTTGGTCGGGCTGTATCCATCACGGGTGCCGGAAAGGCCGCTGCCGTCGTGCTGCCCGTGCTGCACCTCCTGCTCGAACTGCTCGAGGCCTTTGGTGAACCTCCTCCGCCTTGCAACCACTGCCAGGGTATACACAACTGTGGCCAGGCCAAGGAAGATGATGTAGAAGTGCACCCAGCACCATCCGTGACCCTCTGCCAAAGGTGTCGCGTCGTCATCGATCGTCCCTGTAATCGCACCGGCGATGGTTTGCAAGGCCTGTGCGACCGGGTACACGATGGCATAGACGGCACCGCCTGGCGGGGAGGCAGGCGTGACAGGCGGCACGTAATCGGCCGTCAAGGTGACCAGGATCGTGCACACATCGCCTGCGGCATTCATAAAGCGCACTTTGATATCCCCAACCTGCCCCGCATTGATCATGGCGTTCAACGCCTCGAGGTCCTCGGGGAATATCCGCGCCGGTTCCGACGTCTTCGAACCGAATTGGTCGTAGACCGACACAGAGCCAAGCATACGTACCTGGTCTTCAGTCAAGGGGCCTGCCGCGATGCGGTAGGTGAAGTTGGTGCCGGCAATGCCGGACCCTGTCGTTGGCCCGCCGTATACGGTGCAGTTGACGGTTGTCTGCGCCTGTCTTCCCTTATCGGAGGCGTAGTAGGTCACCCGATAATCACCCGCGGCGGCATCGATGCTCTTGCCATTTCCTGAACTGGGAATAATGTCGAGCGCCTCGATGGGAACCTCTTGCTTGGAATCCGTCCACCAGGCCTTGGCAAAACCGCGCTGCACGATTTCACTGAACTGCTCGGCAGGGGTCTTTGCCTGGTGGGTTATTGCCTCTTCCATCGACATGGTGAAATCACTGGCGACTATGGTGATGTCGCCTACCACGACAACCGTGCCGCGCTCCCAGACAGCGGTCAGGAGCACGTTTTGGGCAGGCATGGTATCGGCGTCGGTCAGCCAGCCCCCCACAGGGAGCTGCCATCCGCGGAAGGCGTACCCGGGCTTGGTCGGGTTGTCCGGGAACCCTGCGGCGGTGTTGATCCGGGTTCCAACAGCCACATTGAGCACCAGGCTGTCGATAGATGCGCGCTCAGCCGCTCCCTGACTGTCAAAGCTCAGCTGGTACGAAAAGATAGGATCAGCCGCCAAGGTAACGGTGACGTGTGTCGATGTTGCAAGCGAATAGGGATAGTCGGCACCCTTGTAAGTGAAGACCCCCGTGTAAGCCGCCTGGATCTCGACCTCTACACGTTCACCGACCGTGGACATCGCCTTGATTGCCGCCAAATCCGCAGAACTCATCGAATAGGAGGACTCGTTGCCCGAATAGGGGTCATGCGAGGAGGCGTTCGCCTTCGACAATGCGGATGTTTGGGTCAGCCCCGCAAGCTCGCTTTGCGTGACGGTGTAGTCCGACGCGCTCAGCGGGAGCGCTGCATCGCTGTTCACGGTTATGGTGTAGGGCACATATTGCGTTGGATCGGGTACCTGGTTCTTCGTCATCAGAGGTGTCGCGACGAAGAAGGTATAGGTGCCGTTGGGAAGGACGAGGGAGCTTGCAGTGACCGTGCCCTTGTTCAGCCCGTCGACCGCGTCATCGAAGACCTTGGTGGCTCCGCTGGCGGGGAGCGCGGTCAAGGCTCCCTCGGCCATCCAGATGCCGGCCACGCTGGTCACGTATTTGCTCGACTTGTCCTGGCCAAGGCAGGCGGTGAAGTCCACGATGCTGAACGGCAGGTTGCTGACAGGCGTTGCCACATGCGAGCATTCGGGGGTCTCCCCCTTGTAGAGGACGGAGGGGATACGGTCTGCCATCCATGGCTGGGTTCCTTTGATCTTCGAGTCGTTGCGGTATTCGTCAACGTAAATAGACGTGATCTCCGGGTTGTTGCTGAAGGCCCCCGCCCCTATTGAGGTGACGGTGCTCGGGATGACAAGCTGCCCGGATATTTGGCAATTGTTGAAAGCGTCTCCCCCGATGCTGGTAAGCGAAGCAGGGAAGAGCGTGCGCGTTTCAGCAGGATCGTCCAAATCGATGCAGAGCGGAACGTCCTTGAAGGCGCCGCCGCCGATCCTTTCAAGCGTCGACGGGAAGAAGTTCCCGATGTCTGTAAGCTGCGTGCAGCCGGAAAACGTGTTGTTGCCAATGGCGGTGATGCCTTCCGGCAAGGTGACCTTCTTTATACTTGCAAGATAGAAAGCCTCATCGCTCACTACTTTGAGGGTGCTTGGCAAGATGACCTCGTCTGCTGTGGCTTGGAAACAGAGGCGATGCGCCAAGGCCTCGTATCCTTCGGCAACCGTGATCGTCCTAAAAGTCTTGTTTATGAGGTAACTTCCCGACAAGGGGTTTTGGATGTCATATTCCGTGCCTTGATAGCTGATCTTCTTTGGGACGACAACATCTACCGAAGGCCCGGTCGGCCCCGTATATTTGACCAGGTTGTCGGTTATCCGGTTATAATGCCATCCTTTTTCGTCGACGATCACCTGCGGTGGATAGGTCGAGTTCATCCAGTTGACCTCAGCATACTGTGCCGACCAGGGTTGGCCGGCAACACTGTCGTATGGCCTACCCAGGATGTCGATCTTTTTCATGAATTCCTGTGAGGGAAAGGCGTCGCCTGCTATGGCAAGCGCGCCACTGCCCTCGATGGTGGCAGACTGCAGGGCGCTTCCCGCAAAGGCCTGCGCCGCGATGCTTTCCACCGATCCGGGAACCGTGATCGCGGTCAAACGCGTACAACCATGGAAGGCCTGCATGTCGATGCCCTTCAAGGTGTCGGGAAGGGTGATCGAGACAAGGTTCGTACAGCCGTAGAAGGCCTTCTCAGGAATTGCCGTAATGGCCGAGCCGCTCTCGAAGGCCACGGTCTTGATGTTTGTGTTGCCGTAAAAGGCGCTTTTAAGGAGGCCGGTTACGGAAAGGCCGTCGATCTCTTTGGGAATCAGAATAGTTCCCCGGTTGGTCTGGTGCCAGTCAGGGTTTTGGCACCCTCCCAATAGCTCGTCATGAAGCGGCGGCTTGATGCCGGTAATGATGACTCCGCCCGCGCCGTCCGCCTTCACGTCAAAGCAGGTGTTGCTGTCGGTTTTCCAATAGATGTATTGGGTGCCCGAGCCCCAAGGCTTTCCGGGAATCCCGTCAGGATAATGGTTGGGGAGGTATATGGCCGCCGACCGGTACAGCGCGCTATCGCCTATGCTGCTCACATGGGCAGGGATAGTGAGCGCAGTGATCGGGCAGGCATAAAGACCCGCCGCCCCGATTGTGGTCAGGGAGTCGGGAAGGGTGAGCGCGGTCAACGACGTGCAGTAGTAGAAGGCATAGCTGCCGATGGTCGTCAGGCCTTCGTGGAGCGTTACCGATGCAAGCTTGCCGCAACCATAGAAAGCGCTTCCCGATATTGTCGTGATCCCCCCGGGGATGTCTATCGCCGTAAGCGATGTGCAGTCGTTGAAAGCCGCGGTGCCGAGGGTGGTGAGGCTGGCGGGCAGGATGATCCCGTTCAAGCTTGAGCACCCGGCAAACCCATACGCGTCGATCATCTGCAGCTGGCTGTTTCCTGCAAAAGTGACCGTCTTCATCTGCGGGTTGTTGCGGAATGCGCCGTTGCCGATGGTTTGTACCGTTTCAGGGATTATCACGGTCTCCAAGGCACAGCCCTCGAAAACCTTGTTGCCGATACCGGTGACGGTCTTGCCCCCGACTGTTCCGGGGATCTCGAGGTCTTTGATGGGATCCCCCGAGTTGTAGGCGAATCCCGTGATCAAACCGTGGGCATCCACCGTGAACAGATTCTGTGGCGCTGCTGCCAACAGCATCATTCCCGTGCCGCCTTGGTCTCCTGCAAGCGGTGTGGGAGATGCGTATGATTGCTCCGGCAGAACGACGCCGGGTCCAGCCTGCATGCCCGTTCCTGCGCCGCCTGGCAAGCCTTCAGACCCCGCCGGTGACGCCGTGCCGTCATCGGCGCCTGTGCCTTCGGCTGTACCTGCCGGGTCCATCCCTGGTGATGCTATGCCTTGCGTTGTTACCTCTTCCTGTACTGCATCCTCGCTGCCAAGGGCGGTCGGAGTGTAGTGCATTAGAGGGGTTATAGCCAATGCAACCGCAAGCAACACGGCGGCGATCAGACGCAGCCGGTTTCTTTCTTGCGTTGTTTTTGCTGTTCTCATTGTTGCCATCCCAAACACCTTCCAATTTGTTCTTCTCGAATGTCGTGAGAGCCCTTGCCCGGCGATTGATGTGGCTTCGCCGTAAAAGGCGGATAACAAGCTAGGGGTGGGTGGGTTCTTGTTATCCCGTCAGCATGGGATCGCTCGCTTTTGCGGGCAAGGGTCCTCAAGGCATTCCTTATGGTCTGCTTACCTGTCATTTCTTCCCGTAGTGGCCTCTTTCCTTTCCTCATGTCCATCTCCGTTACCTCCAGGCGCGAAAAGCCTGCATGATTGCTGTCCGTGCGGGCAGATAAGGATTTGAGTAACCCGTGTTGTAGGCAATGGCCACTCTTCCTCCGTTGTCTACCCGTGCTATGATCACGAGGTGCGTGTTGTTTTCCGCGTTTGCCAAGGTGTATGCAAGGTATTGGCTGTCAGGGTCGATCGTTTGCCCGAGGTAGTGCAGATCGTTTTCCGAGGCAAAGGCATCCCACTGCCCCTTCGATGTCCCTTGACCCGCAAATAAGTTCAGGGTTTTCGCCTGGTCTGAGCTGATCACCGACTGAGCCGGCACCTCATCGCTTTTCTGCGGGATAGGCGCGGAAGGGTTGCTTGGAGCCTCTTGGGCCACTGGGGGCCCAGCCAAAGAACCGATCCCTTGCGCCAAGGCGATCCCCCCTCCGATCAGCACAACTCCGCAAAGGGCCGCAGCCGCCACCTTCCCGAAAAGACCAGACAGCATCCCACCGGCAACAGACAGGGGGGTCATGCCGGTTGTTGCTCCCGGGATGGCTTTGATAAGGAAATCGCCATACAGCTTGTCGGTGACGGCCATCTTTGAATCCGAGGCGAACGCCAGGGTTATCGCAGACCCGGCCGCTATGCTTTGCTTGCCTGACGGTGCCAGGGAGCCCTGTGCAAGCGTTTCGGCATCGAGCAGGCTTACCCGGAGCTTCTTCTTCGCCCGGTTGAGCACGTTTGCCACATCCTGGACTTTGCTGTCCATGACATCGGCGATCTCCTCATAGCTCATATTCTCGTAGTAGTACATAAACAGGCAGAACCGGTAGCGTTCTGGGAGGGTTTTGATGGCGTCGGTGAGGTCTTGCAGCCTTTCTCCGCTTTGGACATATTCTTCGGGAAGGAGGTCGTTCCTCCCCTCGAGGACCGTCTCGTCGAGGATCTCCGGCTCGAGATATGTCAGGCTTTTCTTCATCAGTTTCTTCGCATCCATACAGGTGTTATAGACGATCCGATACATCCAGGCATCGAATGATTCCGGGTTCCGTAATTGAGCGATATCCCTTCTAATCTGGACAATTGCTTCTTGTGCTGCATCTTCCCCATCGTGCTGGTCTTGCATGATGTTGAGTGCGATATAGAGGATGTTGCGCCCACGTAAACGGATAAGCTCGTTGAACGATTTCTCGTTCCCCTTGATTGCCCCTTCGACCACTCGAAGGAATCTCTTCTCTTTCATATGCGACCCCTAGCTACCTGAAAGAAAGGCTGGTTTTCTTTGAAAAACTTTCACCCGAATTTGAAAATAGTTGGAAATTTTCATCTATGCCGTACAAATTAATGTGATGGAGCCAAAAGACAGCCTTTTTGTTCAGCCGAACGAGCAGGCAAGGCGATCCGGGGATCCATCGTCTCAGGAGGGCATTTCCCTCTACCGTTATAAATGAGGGCGGCAACAGCACATGCCGTTGCCGCCCTTCTGTCAAGCGTTCAAGGATGTCCAGGCCGCAGCCGCATCCTTGGGCTACTTCCCGATTCCTTGCCCAGCAAGGCGGTAGTCTATGCCATCGGAGGGATGGTGCCCATCGCCTCGCCCGACCAATGACTGCTCGAACTGGTCAAGATCGCGGGTGAACCTCCGGCGCCTTGCCACCACTGCCAAGGCATAGGCAATGGTAAGGAGCCCTAAGAGGATGATGTAGAAGTGCACCCAGCACCAGCCATGGCCTTCTGCCAGCGGCGTGGCATCCCCTACCAAGGTCTGCTCGACCGGCATGACCGGCTGGCCGGTTATGGCAGACGCAACACCTTGCAGGGCCTGGGCGACAGGATACACGACCACGGCGATAGGGCTGCCGCCTCCGGGGTTACCGGGGTTTTGGGCCGGCACTACCGGTTCCGAACCTGCATCATAATAAAGCTTGAGGACGGTCGTGTTCTTGCCGTCGACGACGCCGGACACAACGCGGTCGGGATGGGCGGCGTTTTCGGCATACGATTCATACGTCTTCGGCTGCGCGGTCACCTCGGTCCCGGTCGTTGCAGTCATCGTCTCAGTTTCGTGGAGGGTATACGAGCTGCCGGGCTGCTGCCAATAATGCTCGACCACATAGGGGACGTCTGCACGCGGTGCCCATTGGGCGGTATAGAGCGCATCGCCGTCCACCGTGGCAGGAAGCTCCCCGACCTTGTGGCTCATGCCCGCCGCATCCACCCATCCGATGTGGGCCCAACCCCCGTCAGGGTTCGCCTGCGGGGCGGCAGGCATCGATGAGCCGATTGCCAGGTCTTCGTAGGCGACCCGCCCACCGGCTGACCCGTCGAGCGTTCCGTGGGCCCCCTGCTCGAAGGTGACCGTATGCACGATCGAAAGGGTTGCGGTCACCTCGGTGCTGTCGGCAACGCTGTAGGCGTAGGCTTTCCCATCGCCACCTGATCCGAAGAGGTTCTTGAGCGAGCCGTCATAGCGGTAGTCGCCAACGAAGCTGCCCGAAACCGTGACGGCCGTTGAAGACCCGTTGCCGGAAAGCGCATTGATCTTCGCAAGGTCTGCCGCGCTTATCTCCAAAGCCGCATCGGCGCCATAGCAGGGCTCCTGTGCCTCGGCATGCGCCTTGGCAAGGGCGGCCTCAAGCGCGATGTTGGGCAGCTCGCTTGATTTCACGTTGAAATTGCCTGCCGTGACCTCGAAGGGAAGCTGCTTGTCGATCGTTATGGTGCAGCGGCGGTACTGGCTGGGGTCGGCTTCAGTGCCGGCGTTCTTGGTCATCATGTTGCTTGAGACCCAGAAGGTGTAGATGCCGTTCGGCAGGGCAAGGCCGAAGTCCGCTATCTCGGTCCGGGCCCCATCGGCTGCGGCATCATAGATACGGGTGGCGTCTGCAGGGAAAGCCTCGACGTCGCCTTTGCAGACCCACACGCCCTGGATCATGAACCCGGGGGCCGTATTGCCCTTGCTGTCCTTCTCGAAGCTGGCTGAGAAATCAACGTTTGTAAGCGGCGTAGAGGAGAGCGCGGGATCCGACGCCTCCTTGGCCTCGGGCATCGGGACCTCGCCCTTGTAGTAGACGTTGACATTGTTGTTGTTCGTCCATGGCTGCGTGTTTTTGAGCGGAGAGCTTGCCCGGAACTGGTCGACGTAGAACGCGGTGATGCCCGGGTTGTTGTTGAACGCATCGATGCCGATCGCCTGGACCGAACTGGGAATGGTCACTTCACCGGTCAATCCCGAGTTCGCGAAGACCTCGTTCCTGATCAACTTGAGCCCCTGGGGGATCTTGAAGTTGTCGATATTCAAGGGAACATTGCGAAATGCAGTCCCGCCGAGCTCATGTATCCCTGCGGGCAGGAAGTTCTCGATCTCCGCAAGCTGTGTGCTGTCGGAGAAGCTGCCCATGAGGTGCGTGACGCCTTCGGGAATCGTGATCTTCTTGAGGGTGGTGTACCTGAAGGCGGTTTTGATGACCGTGATCGTGCTTGGAAGCGACACCTCGTTCAAGGTCGCGTAGTCGGTGAAGCCTGCAGGAAGCGTGGTGAAGCCTTCCGCAACCGTTATCTTATTGAGGGTCTTGCTCTTGAACAGCCCGTCCGGCAGCGGCTCTGCGACCGTGTAGGTGGTTGCGTTATAGGTGATGGCCTTGGGAACCTCCACATCGACGGTGGGGCCGGTGGGGCCGGCATACTTGACCAAGAGCCCGGTGATGCGGTTGTAATGGAAACCGTCGCCGGTCACGATGACCTCAGGGTCGTAGACCTTGTTGTTTGCCCAGTGTATCGCTGCGTACTGCCCTGACCAAGGCTGACCGGCCACGCTGTCATACGCGCGTCCTGTCAGATAGATGTCCTTGATCTTCTCCCCGGCCGAGAATGCGTCGCTTGCTATCGAGAGCGAGCCGGCGCCCTCGAAGGTGACGGTGGCGAGGTTTCCGCAATTCAAGGCCTTGGACCCTACGTTTTGCACCGAGGCGGGCAAGGTGATGCCTGTCAAGTTGGTGCCGGAGAACGCACTTGTGCCGATCGAGGTGAGCGTTGGCGGGACGGTGATCGAGGATAGGTTCCGGCATCCGCTGAAGGCTGATTCGGGTATCTGCGTGATCGCACATCCGGCCTCGAAGCTGACGGTCTTTATATTGTCATTGTTTGAAAACACGAAGGGGAGCAGCCCGGTCACCGTGACATCGCCCACCTTCTGGGGGATCACGATGTTGGCTTTCGAGTTCTGATGCCAGGTCGGGTTTGTGCATGCCCCCGAGTCGTGCCCGGCAGGCTTGATCCCGCAGAGGACGCCATCGGGGGTGATGTAGAAGCATGAGTTCGAATCGCTTTTCCAGTAGATGTATTGCGTGGGGCATCCCCAGGGCTTGCCGGTTATCGTGTCGGGATAGTGGTTGGTCAGGTAAAGCTTGAAAGTCGTCGAGTTGACCATTGTAGTGAATGCGTTCGGGCCGATCGTCTGCACGCTTGCAGGGACGGTCAGCGAGGTGAGGCCGGAGCGGTCAAAGGCCATTTCGCCGATGCTCTGCAGGTTTGACGGCAATGATATCGAGGTGAGGGCCTTGCAGCCTTTGAGACTGCCCGTACCGAGCGACGTCAGGCTTTCGGGCAGCGTCACCGAAGAAAGCTTCTGGCAGTTCTGGAAGGCATCGTTGCCCAAGGACGTGACGCCAGAAGGTATCACGACAGAAGTCATGTTGACACAGCTGTAAAAGGCGCTGTCAGAAATCGTGTGGACCGTGCTGGGGATGTCGAAGCTGGTCATGCCGGTGCAATTTTGGAAGGCAGCCTTGCCGATGGTTGTCAGCTGGCTGGGCCCCGAAAACGTCACGCCCCCGGAAAGCGGGTTGTTGTAGAAGGCATTGGTTCCCAAGGAGGTAACGGTGCCCGGGATGACCACGCTTTCCAGCTGGCAGCCCTTGAACACCTCATTGCCGATGCCGGTAACCGTTATGCCGTTGATGGTCGCCGGAATCTCAAGGTTTCTGATCGGGTCGGAAGAGGCATAGGCGAAATAGGTTATCACGCCTGAGGCATTGATGGTGAACAGGAATTCTGAGGCGGTAGACAAGGCCAGGGGGGCGTCGAGGCTTTGCACGGCGAGGCTCTGGCTTGCGGCTGGCAACGCCACAGGTTCCGGCGTGCTTTCCGGCTCTACGACGGCCGCTTCGGTCTCTCCTGCAGGAGGGGTTGTCTCTTCCCCTGACAAGGCGGCTGTTTCCGCATCGTTTACCGTGGCCGTGCCGGCGACTTCGCCGCCAAGTGCTTGCGGGGTATAATGCAGGAGCGGGCCTGCCGCTAAGACCGCTGCCAGAAGGACTGCCAGCAAGGCACGTGTGCGCGTCTTGTTCTTGCCCGAAGACGCCTTTCTTATTGTTGCCATCTCATACCTTTTCTTGTCGTCCCCACTCTGATGTATGGGCGCATTTCTGAAAATGAGTTTGCTCGTACGTTTTCCCGTACAAATAAAGACGGATGGAGGTATGTTTTCCTTTCGCTTCTCTAAGAGTTTTTTTCTCGTTGCTTTGAATTCACTTTTTATACACAAATGAGAGAAAACAGACCCCAATTACGCAAGGGATGCTTGCGGGTTTGCTGGAAGCTCTTTATGATATGCGGCAATTTTGTTCGCCTTCGACCGTCGGACCCATCGATCTTTGGGGGCAGGAAGGTTTTGACTGCTTATATGATATAGGGCTTTGATGCTCTAGGGCAGGCAGAAATCGCGTCAGACCAGCTTCGATGCATCCACTGCAACAAGGTGGCCCAGGGCATCTTCGTAGATGCAAAGCCTACCGTCGCTGCTTTGGTATATCTGCTTGAAGTTTGCGAGGTCCGCCTTCGTCATGGGCTTCTTCTCGCTTTTGGCCTGTTTCTTGCCGAAGTTGAAGGGCTCGCTTTTCAGGCGCTCGTTGACGGCGTTGACCTTCATTTCGCGGATGTCCTCTTCGCGCTCGACCTCGGCCTCTTTGATGGCCTTGAGCACTTCCTCGGTCTCGCGGGAGCTTTTGGGGTCTACCTGCGTCGCAGGTTTCACATAGCCGGCAAATTCTGAGACCACCGGCATCTCGGCGGCGGCGATAACGGGGTTGTGCGAAGGGGGGATGCTGTCCTCTTCCGATCTGGGGGCTGCCGTCAGGTAGTCACCCTCGAGTTCGGGCCTGCTTTGGGTCTGTGAGGCCTGCAAGGCAAGGTCTTCCAAGCTCATGGTCGCTGGCCGGTCGGTCAGGGGCTGCCCGGCGTCTATCGGGGGGTTGGGTGCTTCGCCCTGCTCCCCTTCGGGGCTTTTTCCCGTTACAGGTTGCCCTTCGGGAACAACGGGCTTGCATGCGGCATCGGACGGAGCATGTTCTGCCACGGCCACGCGTTCTGTTTCAAGCCCGCCTTGTGCCGCTGCTTCGCCGTCCGGCTCAGAAGCGACCGCCTCCGCTGCCATCGCAGCATCCTCAGCCTTCTCGGCGGCTTCTTCTTTTTCACGTCCGAACAGTTTAGTTTTTTTTTGCTTCTTCTCCTTCTTGCGCTTCTCCTTCTTCCCTTGCTTTTCCGAGGCGTCAGACACCTGGTCTACAGGGGCGTCTTCCTCGGCAGGGTCGGCGGCTTGGGGCATAGGCCAGTCTTCCAGGATGGGCGCTTCCTCGGCGGTCGGGTCGCCCTCCAAGGAATCAAAGACCGGCTCGTCGATATCGTATTCATCGGCAGCCTGTTCTCCCCAGGAGGAAGGCTCCTTCGCCGTTTTTGCGATGTCTTCCACGAGAGCACGCTTCATTGTTTCCATGGCGACCTGTTCGCCGTCGACCTCGCCTGCTGCACGGGGGATATAGGAATCCGAAAGAGCCGCCGGGTTTTCGAAGAACTCGGAAGCCTCTTCCCGCATATCAGGCATTACGGATGTTGGGCGCATGTCGCTCGCAAGAATCGAGTGCATGCTGCCCGAGACCGCCGGGTTGCCGCGGCCGTTGCCCGATGGCGCGTCAAGGTAATGTTCGATGCCTGATGCCATGGTCTTGCCTGACAAGGTGTTTTCCGAAATGCCTAATTTGGCGTTCAGGGAAATGTTTGCCTGCGCGATAGCGATCAGTTCGCGGGCAAGGTCTTTCCGCGCGCCTTCGCTCGGGTTGCCCTGCAAGGCTTTGCTGATTTCGATCACACGGTTCCACGACAAGGCGTCAAGGCTGTCTTTCATAGACGATATCTTGTCAACCTCTGAGACTATCTGCTGCTCTGCTGTTTTCTTAAATGCACACATATACATCCCTCCCAAGGGCATTATAGCGAATCAGTACTGGACATGCCAGAAGACCAGGCCCTCTGCCGGGGCGTTCTCGCCCGCCGCCTTGCGGTCTTGCGCCTCAAGCACCTGTGCGATCCAGATGGGTTCGCGTTTATGCAGGCCGACCGCTACCAGGCTCCCGACAATCGTGCGTACCATGGAATGGAGGAACGCATTCCCGACGATCTTCACCACGACCACGTCTTCCCCGAAGACGCGGTCGGCGTCGATGCGTATCTCGCTGACGTTGCGTGCCGTCGGCCTGCCCTCCGCAGACACCGCCGTGCAGAAGCTTTTGAAGTCATGCTCGCCGATGAGGTAGAGCGCGCCTGAACGCATGGCCTCGAGATCAAGCCGGCGCGGGAGGTGCCATACGTGTCCCGCGAGCAAGACCGGCCGCGACTCCTGGGTGGAGATGAAATAACGGTACTCGCGTGCCTTCGCGTCGAAGCGGGCGGAGAAGCCGGGGGCTTTTTCCTCCACGGCCGCTACGGCCGAACGGTCGTCGATAAGCGCATTGAGCGAGCGTTTAAGGCTCTCGTTGCTGCGGGACCGGAACTCGTCTTCGGTAAGGTCGAAGCTGACTATCTGCCCCCGTGCATGGACGCCTGCATCGGTGCGACCTGCACAGGTGGTTTCGACGGGGCGTTTGTAAAGCAGCTCGAGTGCCTCATTCAAACTGCCTTGCACCGTAAGCTGGCCCGGCTGTGCCGCGAAGCCGGAAAAAGGCGCACCGTCATATGACATGGTGAGCGCCAGGGTATGTATCCTGTTTTGTTCCACGCCAAGCAGTATAGATGATTGGCGTGGAAGCGCAATCTATCCCTCACGGATGTAAAAATACAGAAAAGCGAACGTTCCCTTCCTGTGGTTTTCTATGAGGCGCGCCAGATGGGCTTCCCGAAGAGGTCTTGTATCTCCGAAAGCAGGTTCGCGTTTGCGGCATCAACCGTTACCGGCAGCTCTGCGCGGAATTTACGGCCGTCGCTTTGCTGGACGAAGAGCACCACGCCGTCGCGCCCGGGGTAGGCCTTCAGGATGTTGTTGAGCTTCATCGAGGTGATCTGGTCGAAATCCGCTGATGACACCTTGAGCTCAAGGTGTGCGGGGCCTTTCTGCCTCTCTTCGTCGAGCTCGATGACCTCGGCCTCATACACAAGCAGCTGGTTCCCGCGGTCTGACGGCTCGAACTTCGCCTTCACCTTCACCACGGCATCCTCTATCAAGACCTCGGCATTCTCGTCGTATTTGAAGCAGACGCATTCCACATGGCCGGTGGTGTCTTCCAGGGTGAAGTTTGCCATGCGGGTGCCCCGTTTGGTAGGACGCGTGGAAACACCCGAGATCATTCCAACGAAGGTGGCCGAATTAATGGTCTTTTCGCGCTCGGCCAATTCCCCCAGGGTGAATTTCGACAGGCGCGCAATCGTATCCTCGTAGGGTTGGAGGGGGTGCTCGGACACGTATATCTTCAAGATGTCCTTTTCGTAGTTGAGCTTCAGCCGCTTATCCCATTCGATACCGTCGGGCGCGGGCACCTCCTCTTCGAAACCGCTCCCCTCGTCTTCGCCAAAGAGGTCGAACATGCTTACCTGGCCCGAGTCGCGGTCCTTCTGCCTCTTCGAGGCGCCTTCGAGAAGCGCGGTCTCGTCAATGAAATACATGAGCTGCTTGCGGGTGTAGCCGGTGGAATCGAAGGCCCCCGCTTTGATCAGCGCCTCAAGTGTCTTGCGGTTGTAGCATTTGGCATCGACCCGGTTCACAAAATCATGAAGCGAGGTGAAGGCACCACCTTGCCGACGTTCTTCGATGATACTCTCGGCGACCTTCTCACCCACGCCGCGCACGCCCGCAAGCCCGAAGCGCACACCGTCGTCGGTCGGGGTGAACTCGAGGTTCGAGGAGTTGATGTCAGGCGGCAGTACGGGGATGTTCGAATGGTTGCAACTGGCAATATACTTGATCAAGCGGTCGCTTGACCCCATATAGGAGGAAAGCACCGCCGCCATGTACTCGTTCGGGTAATGCGCCTTCAGGTAGGCCGTGCGCATGACGAGCACCGCGTACGCCGCAGAATGGGACTTG
>JAVBQH010000101.1:0-3320 GCA_031549175.1 Raoultibacter sp. | reverse complement strand
GGGATTGCATGCCACGAACACGCCCCGGTCGCGCAGGATATCGATGTCGGCGTCCTCGACCCATACGCACTGCGCAGCAAGGGTCGGGTTCTCAAACACGCCGAGGCTGTCGAAATACTGGATCGGCGTCAGGCCTCCACGGCGCTGCTTGCATTCCTCGTGCTCGGACCGGGTCTCCGAGGCATGCAGGTGGATGATCGCGCCCTTTTCTTTCGCAGCCTGGACAACTCCTCCAACCACCTGCGCATTCGACGTATATTCAGCATGGATGTTGTAGTCGACCTTGATGCGCTCTTGGGCCGAGTTATGGAACCCGCTGTATAGGCTTTCGTTGATCGCGGCAATCGGATGGTCTTTGTAGGGCATTTCCTCGAATGCGATCAGGCCGTGGCACAGGTTCATCTTCATGCCGTTTTCGATGACTGCCTGGATCCGCTTCTCCGACTGGTAGTACATGTCCGAAAACCCGACCACGCCGTAACGCGCCATCTCGGCACAGGCAAGCTGGGTCGCCCAATATGCGTCGTCATCGGTGATCAACGCCTCGAACGGGAACACCCGGTCGTTCAGCCAGGTTTGCAGCGGGAGGCTTTCCGCATAGCCGCGCAAGAGCGTCATGGGGGCATGGGCATGGGCATTGTAGAGTCCCGCGACCAAGAGCTTCCCGCGGCCGTCATAGCTCTCGCCGAACTGTGCCGCCGCCTGCGCGTCGGGGGCTTTGGCATCGAGGTAGCCGATAGCGCCATCCTCTATCCCGACCCAGCAATGCTCGTGATATGCGAGGTTTTCATCAAGCAGGTTGATATCGGCAAACAGCATCCTATCCCCTCTCCCGGCCACGCATTTCCGCGGGACCTCTTTAAGTTGGAGTCGGCGCTTCCGAGATGTGCGCGCCAACATATTTGCATCTATCCATTATAGGGCATAGGCCATCAAAATCACCCGCTCTCGACAAAGGGTCCCCATCCCATATTTTCTGCTTTTCGATGTGTTATTATGCCGCGTGGACTAATTGTTTTTCGCTTGCCCGCAAGTCTTTGGCAAGCACCAGACGAGAGTATGAAAAGAGGTCCCCATGGCTGAAGAAGAATCATGTTCAAGCGAGTGTTCCAGTTGCGGCGTCTCCAATTGCGGAGACCGCACCTCTGAAGCAGACCATCGGCTAAAGCCGAACAACCTTTCCGAAATAAAGCACATCGTCGGCGTTGTCTCAGGCAAAGGCGGCGTCGGGAAGTCGTTCGTCACGAGCCTTCTCGCCGTTGAGATGAGCCGGCGCGGGTACAAGGTCGGCATCCTCGACGCCGATGTCACCGGCCCGTCGATCCCGAAGGCCTTCGGCATTGGCGGCCACGTGAGCGCGTCTGAAGGCGGCATCATCCCAAGCGAGACAAGCGGCGGGATCAAGGTGGTCTCCACCAACCTGCTGCTTCCGGAAACCGACACGCCCGTTGCGTGGCGCGGCCCTGTGATAACCGGCATCGTGAAGCAGTTCTTCAACGAGGTCGTGTGGGGCGAGCTTGACTACCTGTTCGTAGACATGCCGCCGGGAACCTCGGATGTCTTGTTGACCGTGTTCCAACTGCTGCCGGTCGACGGCATCGTGACCGTTTCCGCACCGCAAGACCTCGTCACCATGATCGTGGGCAAAGCCGTGAACCTAGCCCATTCCATGGATGTCGAGGTACTTGGCCTGGTGGAGAACATGGCGTACTTCACCTGCGACGAATGCGACAAGAAGCACTACATCTTCGGGGAGCCCAAGGGCGCCGAAGTTGCTGCACATTATAATATCCCAGCCTATGCCACCCTTCCCATGGACCCCGTGTTCGCACGGCTCTGTGATGCAGGCAAAGCGGAGGAATACCAGGTAGGAGATGTGCTAGACCCCATCATCGACCAGGTTTTGAAGGCCGGGGAGTAGATCGGGGCAGACGCCCTTCTCCTCGCCCGCACAACAAGCAAGGAGGCCGCTCGGTTTAACCCGGCGGCCTCTTTCTGCATTCGGATCGACTGGGCGGGATCCCACAGCCTTAGGGGTGGTTGTCGAAGTACCCCGTCTGCCCCCGCACCTGCCAGGCACAGACCGCCAATGCGATGATGAAAAGGCCGCTCACAAGGCTTACAGGGTCGATTACCCCGTTTGAGACGTTGCTTGCCAAGGCCCATGCGGTCAGCACGGCGTTGATGAGGGTTATCCAGAAGAACAAGGTGATCTTGCAGGGGTTCTTTGCGCCCCGGATACCCAGCAAGGCCATGACGATGTTGATCACCGACCCGACCATGGCCGAGATGCCCAGAGACGTCCACGCGTCTTGTGCAGCCATGCCCATGGCCTGTTCAATGCTGGTGAAAACATCGGCTGGGATAAAAGGTATGGATATCAGCATGAGCAAACCGACGACAAGCTCGAGTGCCGCCCAGACAAGCATGACGACGCAAAAGCGCCTCAGCCATATCTGCCAGTTTGTCATGGGCTTGCCATCGGCCCCTATATGGGCCGCCTTGGGCTTTTGCCGGTCGTTTCCGGTTTCTTGGTTTGTCTAGGTTTATGTAATAAATTGCATACCACGATTCAATCGAAGCATTATACGATATCAGAATAGTCACACAACTAGGCTGTTTAATGTTTGACAACTATTTTTCTGAATTACTCGATTGAAGTCTTTGGTGCAGTCCTACAGGTGGTGGTGCAGTATGCCCTATCTGGCAGTGCCCGCCTCCTTCCGACAGGCATAGGCCAACGTCAGGAAAGCATGATATGGGCTCTACCCTGCGCCTTCTATGCAATGGGTGTTGCGTTTCCGTCATATTTACGGGCATTCAGATTTTCGGCGTTTGATCGGGCGCGTTAAGGGTGAAAGTTTTCTTGAAAGTCCTTCTGGCAACAACAGTTATCCCCGACATAGCAACGATTACGCATCCCGCCAGCATAGGCACCGGCACATAATCGAACCCCAAGCCAAACACCAGCTGTCCGAGAGGCAGTGCACAATTGGCCGCGGACATGGTGAGGGCAATGACTTTCCCGATAAGGTCTTTCGGCGTTTGCATCTGAAGATAGGAGATGCCGACGATTGAAAATACCGAGCACATCGCCATCGTCCAAGAAAAGCTCACCAGGATTACCGCGTAGGCAATAAGGGCATCGACAGGAACCGCCATGATCACAGTGATCGGAATGAATCCAAGTGTTGCTCCCAAGAGGTAACGTGGCGCCTTTTGAATCGAGAAGAGCTGGGGCCTAATAGATACCGCGATGCCTCCGACAAGGCCTCCCAAAGCCAAGGCTCCTTCAGCAAAACCCATAAGCTGGTTCGAAA
>JAVBQH010000052.1:0-4544 GCA_031549175.1 Raoultibacter sp. | reverse complement strand
TTCGCTACCCCATCATCGCCGTGAACGAGGCGAAGACCAAGCACTTCTTCGACAACCGCTACGGCACGGGGCAGTCGACGCTCGACGGCATCGTCCGGCTCACCAACCGCCTGCTGGCAGGAAGAACCCTGGTCGTATCAGGTTACGGATGGTGCGGCAAGGGCCTTGCCCTGCGCGCCAAGGGCATGGGCATGAACGTGATAGTCTGCGAGGTGGATCCCACCGCCGCGCTTGAGGCCGTCATGGACGGCTTCCGTGTGATGCCCCGCGAAGAGGCCGCCTGCCACGCCGACATCTGGGTCACGGTCACCGGCAACCTCAACGTCATCGATGAGCCGTGCTATCGGAACATGAAGGACGGCGCCATCGTCTGCAATTCCGGCCATTTCAACTCCGAAATCAACATCCCGTGGCTCGAGCAGGACGCAACGTCGCGCACCCTGTTGAAACCCCTGGTGGAAGAGTTCACCTTGAGCGACGGCCGCCGCATCATCCTCCTTGCCGACGGCCGCCTGGTAAACCTGTCGGGAGCCGAAGGCCACCCGGCCTCGGTTATGGACATGAGCTTTGCCAACCAGGCTCTTTGCGCCGAACACCTGGTGCAGCACGCCCAAGGCATGGCGCCTGACTGCTACGGCGTCCCCGAGGACATCGATGCAGAGATAGCCAAGGTGAAGCTTGAGACGCTTGGCGTGCGGATCGACACCCTGACCGAGGAACAGCTTGCCTACATGAACTCCTGGCAGATGGGGACCGTCTAGAAGTCTGCAAGGCGGGACAAAAGGGTCTGTCCCTTTTGTCCCGCTAGTCTTTCTTGTCCTTCTTGATCTGGCGCCGCGTGAACCAGGCCTGCCAGATCACGTATACCCCCAAGACCAAGGCCCCCATATACCCCAACACCCCGAGCAGGGGCACCCCGAGGAACCGCGGCTCCATGGCCGTCGTGCATAGGATGGACGACCCCAGGAACAGACCGGCCGATATGAGCGCCAGCGCGAGCCTGTTGCCGATGCCGTAGAAGGCCTTGAGGGTGCTGTCAGGGAATTTCATGTCGGCGCTCACCCGCATTTGCCCGCGCTCGAGCATGTCGAGCGCCTGCGACACCTGTGCGGGGATCTTCGTCGCCGCCTCGGCGGAATTCAAGGTGGACATCAACATCTCCTCGGTCTTCGCCTTGATGTTCGCCGGCTTGAATGCCTGGTGCTTCAAATGGCTCGACACCACATCGACGATGCTGATCGTAGGGTCGAGGTCTATGAGCACCCCCTCCAGCGTCAACAACCCGCGCGCAAGCATCGTAAACGAAGAGGGCATCCTGAGGTTTTGCGACCGCAAGACCTCTATGACGTCCATCAACGCCATGCCGATGTTTATGTCGGACAGGCCCGCCGAGGCATAGCTGTTGAGCATGCTGTCGATCTGGTCAAGCAACAGGCTGTGGTTGACCTCGCCCTGCGCTTTTGCAAGCCCGAGGAGCGCCTGTTTCAGCTCGAAGGCGTCATGCAGGGCTATCCCTTTGAACATCTGGGAGATCAAGGCCCGGTCGCCGGAGGTCAACGTGCCGGTCATACCCAAATCTATCCAGATGATCGACCCCCTCTCGACCATGACGTTGCCGGGATGGGGGTCGGCGTGGAAGAAGCCGTTGTCGATGATCTGCGTCACATAGCTCTTGGCCAGGCGCTCGCCGATGGCTTTGAGGCTCACGCCTTGCGCCCTCAGCTCGTCGGTGCGGTCGATGAAGGTCCCGGTTGCGAACTCCATGACCAGAACCGTCTCGGTGCTGAACTCAGGGTACGGCAAGGGGCTCGCCACCAGGTAAAGCTGCCGGCATTCGGCATAGAAGCGCACGAGGTTCTTCAGCTCGATGGTGAAATCGATCTCGTCGCAGGTGGTGCGCTCAAGCTCGGAGACGAGGTCGTCGAGCGTCACCATGATGCCGTCCCCCGAGGCAGGCCCGAGCTCGGCCAAGGCCAGAAGATGCTTCATCAACATGATGTCTTCGGCCATCTGCTGGGCGATGCCTGGGCGCTGAACCTTTATCGCAACAACGGGGCCGTCGGAGAGCCGCCCCCTATGGACCTGGGCGATCGAGGCCGATCCGAGCGGCTTTTCCTCGATCTCCGAGAACACCTCGCTCCAGGTACACCCGTAGGCCTCTTCGATCTGGGAGATGACCGTTTCGAAGGGCATCGGGGGCACTTTGGTGCGCAAGGCGGCCAAGGCATCGCAGTACTCCTTGGGCAGCATGTCGCTTCGGTTGGAGGCAAGCTGCCCCATCTTCACGAAGGTCGGACCCAGGTCTTCGAGGATGCTGACGGCCTTTTCAGGGGTCAGCCCGCTAAAGGCCTTATTTTTGCGCAGGATTCCGCTGATGTCCCTCGCACGCTTGCCTGAGGTTTTGTCGTGAACGGTCAATTCCGCGACATGGAGGAGCTCTTTGAACGTCGGCATAGTCCCTTCCTTTCTGCTCTGCGCATCTTACCATGCAGAGGCGTCGGGAAGCCCATGGCCTATGTGCCTGGCCTTGGATCCGGTGCCGCGCCCGCCTCCGCTGCGCCCGCCTCGTCATTGCGCTGGTCGTTAAGGCTTGCAGAATAGTAGAGCGACCCAGGCTCTTGCGTCACGCCTGACGCAGAGGCCGCGCCTGACTCTTTCCCCTCCGTATCCGGCAAAGACGCCTCTTCCCCGGATGCGCTCGCATCTGCATCCGCAGCACGCGTAAGCTCCTGCCTGCGCCTCCTCTGCGCCTTGACACGCCGCTTGAGGGCGCGGTAGGGCTTAAGGACAAGGTCGGCGACGGCGACGAGGAGCGTGGTAAGCAGGAACACTATCAAAAAATACACAATGAAGACGAAGACCCCGTCGAAGCCCTGGGCAGCGAGGCGCCCGGGGAGGCCGTCAACGAAGCCGGTCATAAGGACGAGCGGATGAAGCCCCAGGTAGAGCAACGAACGCCTTCCGACATACCGGAACACCAGGTTCGTGGTGGCGCGGCAAAGCAGGAAGACCGCGATGATCGCAAGGGACGAGGCGGGGAAATACCAGTAGGAGGTTATCTCCCACATGTTGCCGCCGCCATAGAGGTACATGAAGAAGGTGATGGCCAAGATGACCATCCCGAAAAACGAACCGGCTATGGCGACACGCCGCTGCTTCGCAGGCAGCTCGGCTTCCTCGTCATATATCGGCTGAGAGAGGAAGCGGGACACCAGATGACCGAAAAGCATGAAGAACAGCATTGCCGGAAGAAGGTCGACGATCCAATAGGGCGAATCCCCCATCGCCTCCTGCAAGGGGATGGCGACAATCGTCAGGGCGACCGCAAGGACGAAGAGAACCGGCACCTTCTTGATCCTCATGATGAGGAAGAAGACGACCTCCCCGAAGAACAGGGCATGCAAAAACCATATGGGGACGGGCACGATAGCGAAATCGTACAGGTATTCGCCGGCAAAGACGAAGGCCATAAGCGCCTGGTTCCAATCGATGTGAAAGCCGAACAGAGGCATGCCGAGCGAATAGGCGTAGACGGTCTCTGTCCAAAGAAGGGAGAGGGCGAAGAAGATGGCGTATGGAAGCAACACGGTCAGCACCTTTTTCGCCAAGAACCTTCCAAAGGGCAGGCTTGCGTCTGACGTGTCCTTATACAGGTAGCCGGTCACGAAAAAGAAGAGGGGCACGGCGAGCAGGACGATGTAGCCGACAATGCTGTACCCCAAGAGGGGCACGCTATGCATATGGGTCACGATGATGAGAAGCATCGTGACGCCTTTCATGACGTCGATATAGGGGTCCCTTTTCGAAGTCGGGGCTATATCTTCCTCACGTGCTTTTTCCATTTGGTCTAAAGCCTGATCATCAAAAGACAAGGGGGTTTCGACATCATTGGGGCCGGCTTGGCCCTTTGCGACCGGGCCTAGAGTATTCTCCATACCGCGCCTCCCTCAGACTTGCCTTCGATTACGGCTTGTTCTTCCCCCATAAAGCCGCCATGATGCACCGACCCACGATAGCTGCCTATGATACCATGCATGATCGCAGATCGCACGCCTTTCTTTGCATCTCGTTCCGAGCCTTGCTCCTTGTCAATGCCCGGCCGGGGATCGACCATGCCGCCTTCTGAGCGTTTTGAAGAGATTCGAAGCCCTTTTATTGACAAGGCCTCGAATCCCGCTATAAATTGGAGCCAAGCTGCTGGATGTGCGGAAGGAGGCCCCATGGCCACGAGGATGGAGAAATATGGGATCGAGGAATGCCTGCAGAGTTCGTGCTGCGGCCAGCCGGAGAAGGCCGATGCGCGCAACAAGCGCCTGGCAGAGGCCCTCAAAGAGTTCCAGGAGGAGCACGGGCGCTCGCCGCGCGACCGCGAGTTCTTCGAGTGGCTGAACCAAGAGGAGTAGTGCATCCGATTGAGGTGCCGACGGGTGAACGAGTATGAGGAACCTTTCGCCAAACACCGCCATCCCCTGTTCAACAAGATAGGCCGCGGGCATTTTCGCCTTCGGCCTCGTGTTCTCTGGAGCCCGTGATAGGATTCGAAC
>JAVBQH010000076.1:0-2987 GCA_031549175.1 Raoultibacter sp. | reverse complement strand
CTTCGAGGTCGACAAGCACGGAAACCTGCAGTCTGCCACCGTCGACATGGGCGTACCCTCCTTTGCAAGCAACGAGGTGCCTACCCTCCTTGAAGAGAACTCTGCCACCGAAAACGGGGTCTCATTTGTAGGAGATGCCGCTATCGAGACCGAGTGCGGCACCTTACTCGTCACCTGCGTTTCTATGGGTAACCCCCATGCCGTGTGCTTTATAGACGACGGGGAGTCCCTGCCAAAGGAGTTCTTTGCGGGATCGGGGACGGCCCTTGCGAGCTTGAAGCTCGATGCGATAGGCCCCCTTATCGAGGGCAGCCCGCTTTTTCCGGAGAAGACGAACGTGGAGTTTGTCGAGAGAACTGCAGACGGCCTCTCGATGCGTGTCTTCGAAAGGGGCTGTGGCGAGACCCTCGCGTGCGGGACAGGAGCCTGCGCAGTCAGCGTCGCCGCAACGGCTACAGGCAGGGCAGGATGCGTCAATGACATCAGACTGCCTGGTGGAACCCTCCATATTGAGTGGAACGACGATAACCATGTGATAATGACGGGCAGCGCCTCAGAGTACTTTTCTGGAAGAGTCGTTGTAGCCGATTGAGCTGTAGTATAAAACAGTACTGACCGAAAGGAACCGATGTGAAGACCGCTGATTGCCTAAACCATATGGCCCCCTATCTGTTTGCGCAGATAGATAAAAAAAAGGATGCTTTGAAGTCGCAGGGCATCGATGTTATATCGCTTGGTATCGGCGATCCCGATATGCCTACGCCTGACCACATCATCGAGGCCATGATCGAAGCGGTCAAGAAGCCGGAGAACCACCAATACCCTGACTACGCTGGATCGATCGAGTATCGGACCGCCTGTGCCCAATGGATGAAGAAGCGCTTTGGTGTCGAGCTTGATCCCAAAACCGAGGTCCTCGGCCTCATCGGAAGCAAGGAAGGGATCGCCCATCTCCACACCGCCTTCGTAAACCCCGGCGAGTACGTGCTTGCCCCTTCGATCGGGTACCCGGTCTATTCTGGCGGCGCCACACTCCAGAACGCAAACACCTTCTTCATGCCTATGAAGGAAGAGAACGGGTTTCTGGCCGACTTCGACCACATCCCCCCTGACGTGTTGGCAAAGACGAAGATCATGTTCTTGGGCTACCCCAACAACCCGACAGGTGCCATCGCAAATGACGAGTACTTCGACAAGGCAATCGACTTCTGCATCGAGCATGACATATTGCTTGCGCACGACAACGCCTATTGCGATATCTGCTTCGACGGCTATGTCGCGCCATCCATTCTCGAACGCCCCCGCGCGAAGGAATGCTGCATCGAGTTCTTCAGCCTTTCAAAGTCGTACAACATGACCGGCTGGCGCATCGCCTTTGCCTGTGGCAATGCAGAAGCGGTCCAGGCGCTCGGTACTATCAAGAATAATTTGGATTCAGGCCAGTTCACCGCCGTCCAAGATGCCGCAATCGTCGCCCTGGGCGGCTCTCAGCAGTGCGTCTCAGACATGTGCGACCTTTACAAGCAGCGCAGGGATACGGTTGTCGAGGCCTTGCGTGCCATCGGAATGGAGTGCAATGCGCCTAAGGCGACCATATATGTGTGGGCCAAAGTGCCGGAAGGGGAGACCTCCGAGAGCTTCGCAACGAAGTTGCTCGAAAAGGCGCATGTTATCGTGACGCCAGGCAGCGGCTATGGGCCAGATGGAGAAGGCTTTATCCGCATATCGCTTACTACCCCCGATGAAAGACTGATCGAGGCCGTCCAACGCATCAAAGACAATATGTAGCTCGGCATATGGCAGTGACGAAGCTTTTCGAGATAGAAGAACCGCATGAGCGCGCCGTCCTCGTAGGCGTTGACCGATCCAACCCTTTGTGGCCGGTCGCTGAGAGTCTTGCCGAACTTGAGCAGCTTGCGAACACCGCCGGGGTCGAAGTAGCTGCCACGACCTCGCAGCGCATGGATGCCCCGAATCCACGGACCTTTGTCGGAAGTGGGAAGGCTGAAGAGATTGCGGACCTGTGCCGTGCCCATGCCGCCGATGTGGTTATCTTCGACGACGAGCTTACCCCGTCCCAACAGACGAACCTTGAGCGCATAGTCCCTAAAAACGTCAAGGTTCTTGATCGGACGGCGCTTATCCTGGATATATTCGCGCTGCACGCCAGCAGCAAAGAAGGGCGGCTGCAAGTCAGGCTTGCCCAAAACGAGTATTTGCTGCCCCGGCTGCGTGGCATGTGGGCACACCTTGCCTCAAACCGCATGGGCGGCGGCGTCGGCTCCCGTTTCGGTGAAGGCGAAAGCCAGCTTGAGGTAGACAGGAGGATGGTGCGCAAGCGCATCACCACCATCAAGCGGGAACTGAAGCAGCTTGCAGAGGTCCGCGAGGTGCAGCGGCTCAGCCGGCGTAAAAGCGGGATGTTCCGGGTTGCAATCGCCGGCTATACCAATGCCGGCAAGTCAAGTCTGCTGAACTGCTTAACGGATGCAGACGTGCTGAGCTATGACAAGCTGTTCGCCACCCTTGACTCTACTACGAGGAAGCTTACCTTGCCGGAAGGCCGGGAGATCACCCTGACAGACACCGTGGGCTTCATCCAGAAACTGCCGACCACCTTGATCGAGGCATTCAAGTCCACCCTCGATGAAATCGTCGATGCCGATCTGATTTTGCAGGTGGTCGATGCCTCCTCGCAGGATTTTGAGGCACATATAAAATCGGTTGATGATATCCTGCATCAGATAAACGCGCACCGCATTAAACGCGTCGAGGTCTTCAACAAGGTCGATATGCTCGATGAAGGAGAGCTGGCCGTGCTCAAGCAGCGGCACCCCCAAGCGATCTTCGTATCTGCAAAGACAGGGGAAGGTGTCGGGGAGCTGGTATTGCGCATAGCCAAAATCGCGGCGACCCACGATAGGCTTATAGAGGTGCATATACCTTTTGACCGGGGGGACCTCGTGTCGCTCGCACATGAACGTGGG
>JAVBQH010000022.1:0-30707 GCA_031549175.1 Raoultibacter sp. | reverse complement strand
CCTTTTGTCCTACTTCTAGGACAAATGGGTCTGTCCCCACTGTCCCACCCGCCGTCCCACGCCCTGTTAGAACTCGAGGTCTTTCAGGCGGTCGAAGACGATGTCTTTCCTGCTGAGGAAATCCCATGGGTCGAATATCTTGTCGAGCACTTCGGTGCTGAGCCTCGCGTCCTCGTCGGCCTCGAGGCGTTCGCGATAGCTTGGCCCCTCCACCGCATTCTGGATATCCTCCCAAACCTGCATGGCATTGCGCTGCACGATTACGTAGGCTTCTTCGCGCGTGATCCCCGTGTCCACTAGGGCCAGCAGCACCTTCGAAGAGAAGATGAGGCCGCGGGTGCGGTTGAGGTTGTGCTCCATCTTGGCCGGATACGCCACCAGTCCCTCAAGCATCCACTGCATCTTTGAGAACATGTAGTCGAGCGCGGTGAAGCTGTCGGCCAAGACCACGCGTTCGGCACCCGAATGTGAGATGTCGCGCTCGTACCAGAGCGCAACGTCGTCGAATGCGACCTGGGCGTTGCTTTTCACCACGCGGGCAAGGCCGCATACCCGCTCCGCTGTGATCGGGTTGCGTTTGTGGGGCATCGCCGACGAACCCTTCTGCCCTTTGGTGAACGGCTCTTCCGCCTCGATGACGTCTGACTGCTGCAGAAGGCGGACCTGCATCGCGATTGATTCCAAGGTCGAGGCCGTTACCGCAAGCGCAGACATGACCTGCGCGTGCCGGTCGCGGGCAAGCACCTGGGTTGAAAGGGGGTCGGGGGTGAGCCCCAGTTTCTCGCATACATACTGTTCGACAGACGGGTCGATGCTCGAATACGTGCCCACGGCCCCCGAGATCGCCCCGCAGGCGGCAACCGTTCGGGCCTCTTCCAGCCGGGACTGAGCCCGCTTGAGCGCCCATGCCCAGGAGCCGAATTTCATGCCGAAGGTCATAGGCTCCGCATGGATGCCATGTGTGCGGCCGACGCAAAGGGTGTTTTGAAATTCGAAGGCACGGCCTTTGCAGGCCTCGCCTAAGACTTTGATGTCGGTGAGGATAATGTCGATGGCCTGGGTAACTTGGTAAGACAGCGCCGTGTCGCCCAGGTCGGACGAGGTCATGCCGTAGTGCACCCAACGCGAAGGTTTCTCCTGCCCTTGAGGCACTTCGGCATCGATATACTCGGCCATGCAGGTGGTGAACGCGATGACGTCGTGGTTCGTTGTTCTCTCGATCTCGTCGATCCGGTCTATGCTGAAATCGGCGTGCGCACGGATCCAGGCGGCCTCCTCGCGGGTGATTCCAGCCTGCCCAAGCTCGGCCTGGGCCTCGCATGCGAGCACCTCGATCTCCTTCCAGATGGAGAACTTGTTCTCCATAGACCAGATGGATCCCATTTCTGCACGTGTATAGCGACCTATCATTGTCTTCCTTTCATAGCCGCGGGAAAAGAGGCTGTTTTTTGACTCGCGCCGGCGTCGCCTTCAACCGCCGCCACCCAAACAGGTTTGGGGAATGAGAAAAGGTGACTGTCCTTTTTTTCTCATTATAGTGATTTGAAGAGTGCGCGGACATCGTCGAGGGCGCTTTGGTCGGCGACGACGATCGCAGTATCGCCCGGATGGAGCACCAGGTCGGGGTGGGCTACTTCTACGTCCTCCGCAGTCGACACCGCCACGATCAGGCTTTGCTCGGGCATCTCGATGAGGCCCAGCGCAATACCCTCCTCGTTGTCGTGGCGCTTCATGCGGGGGACGACGACCTCCGACAGCAGCACGTCTCCATGCGAAAGCGACGATACCACACTGACGGTTCCCAGCAAGGTTTCCTCTTCGATCAGGTTTGCGATAAGCGCAGTCGAAGAGACGCTTTCTATTCCAAGGCTTTTGAATATCTTAGTGTTCTTGGGGTTGTTTACCCGGGCGATGCAGCGGGGCACGTCGAAGATGCGCTGGGCGATCTCGCACGAAACCAGGTTGTCGTCATCATGCCCGGTGGTAGCCACGAACACATCCGCACGAAGAATGCCGGCGTCCTCCTGGTACTTGGAGTCGCAGCCGTCCCCATTGATCACCAGGTAATGCCCTTGAAGCACCACGGAGAGACGATCTGCGGTCTTGAGGTCCTTCTCGATGACGGCAACGTCGTTGCGGCCTTCCAGCAGCACCGTTGCAAGGTATTCTCCCACTTTGCCGCCTCCGGCAATGACGATATACATGCGCTTTGCCCCTAACCTTGTACGAAGTGAGCATACTCTTCAAGGAGATCATTGCGGATGCACATGATCACGGTATCACCTTGATAGAGGACGCTTTCGCCTGTGGGGATCGAAGAGTTCGAACCGTCTCGCCTCTCAAAGGCAACGATCTGGACTTCGTGCACCCGCTCGAGCTCTGATACTTTGATGCTTTTCCGATCCCCTGAGGTCAGGTCGAGCGAGAACCGCAAGACCTCGTAATCACCGAAGGAGTCGAGGTGGCTTCCGTGTCCGACCGCAATCTTCGAGAAGATGTCCTCTGCCACAAGCGACGTGCCGCACACGTGGTCGAAACCAAGCTGCATATAGGCGCGTTCGTGGTCGGGGTTTTCAAGTCGGGTAATGACATGGGGAACATCGAAGAGCCGGCTTGCCACCTCTGCGATCATCAGGTTGCTGTTATCGAGGTTCGTGACGGCCGCCAGCACGTCGCATTCCTCGATGCCCGCCTTAAGGAGCGTGTCCTCGTCAAAGCCGAGCCCTTGCACCGTGGAGCCGTTGAAGCCGCGGCCCAAGCTGACGAACCGGTCAACGTTGCGGTCTATCACGCATACGTTGTCCCCGTTTTCCGAAAGCATGGTAGCAAGGCGCGAGCCCACTCGCCCACAGCCTACGACGATTACATTTCGCATCGCGCTCCTTCCCTATGCCGAACAATAAAAGATCAGTATAGATCAAGTAGCACCATGCGACAAAAACCGAGAAAAGGGGACTGTCCCCTTTTCTCGGTCACTTCGCCGTTAGATCAAATACATTTGGGAAAGGGTGTTTTGATACCCGGAGTTATAGGTGGGAGGGCAGTACTTCTGTGCCGCCCAAAGGCTTATGCTTCCCCCATAGCCGTTGGCAAGGCCTTTGACGTGGCCGTCAATTGCCGTTTCCCAACTTGACCAGCCGCTGGTGGACATCCAGCCCCAAGCGTTGTATGCCCTAAAGCAGTTGGCGCCCTTGGTGCTTTCGGTGTTTGAGATGGCTGGCGACCAGCGCGGGTCGACGCCGTAGTTCCATGAGGCTTCCGCGAAGGTCCGTCCGTACCCGGAAAGGGGGGAGCCTGCGAGGTATGCGTCAATGCGCGTGCCCCATTCATTGATGAAGGTGTCGCGGTCGACGTTCCAGTTCACAGGTTGCAGGCCGAGCGCCATAGCCCGGGCGTTCGCCTCTTCGTGAAGGGCGTTGAGCTCTGCTTGGCGGGCGGCCTCTTCGGCGAGGCGTTTTTCTTCGGCGATGCGCGCGGCCTCTTCGGCGGCACGTCTTTCGGCTTCTTCTTTCACCGTGATGGCTTCGATGCCTTGTGAGATGTCGCGGCGATTGGTTTTCCCGAGCAGCGTTCCTTCGTCGGCGTTGCTGTCAAAGACCCCGAAGCCGGCTTGTTCGCTTGACTGGTTATGAGATGCGGATTTCAGGCCCAAGGCTGCGGTTGTGTTGTCTCCGCCAGCGGAGGCGACGCCGATGCCGGCACAGGCCATCAGAACAAGGGCAACGCAGGCGGTAGCGCCTGATATAAGAAATTTCCCTTTATGGGATTTCTTCGCTTGTCTATTCCTCGTTACTGCCAAAACTCGCAAAACCTTTCATTTAACAGCGAAAAAGCTAACCGCCGAAGCGGTGACAGCCTGCTTGATTGTGTGGGGGATTGCTGTCGAGTGATAACTCTATGCTGTTTTTGCCTGTGGGTATTTTACCTCAGAGGGCGATTTGAAACAAACCTGTGAAGAACCCTCCACTATTTGTTCTATAAGCGCAGTAGGTTCCTTTGGTTTTTGTCGAACGCGCCCTGTTTTCATGGGTTTTCAGGCAAAAAAATTTCCGATTATTATCGTTTTCCCTTTTCAGGGGCTTAATAAATCTCGAAGATATTTTTCTTTACCCTCAAACCCACGGGTTGACATCGATAAAGAAGGGGGCGCTGAACGGCAGGGTGATCTCGACGATGTTGGTGGGGCCGGGGATCGTAAACCACCACAGCCCGATTGCGCAGACAGCAATGAAGCACAGCCCTCCCAAAAAGGTAAGCAAGGGCGCCTTCAGGGCGTTTCCCAAGATGAGAAGGCCGAAGAATATCAAGAGCCCGGGCCACAGGTTTGACAGCATCAGCCCGAGGCTCGCGACGCTTACTATCCCCAAGCTTATACTGAGGGCGACGACGCCGATTCCGAACCCGGTCAGCCCGCTGACGAAGCGGTTCATCCGCCGCCCCGGCTTCCCTGGAACCACCATCTGCCCGATTCCTACTATGATCAGGATCAAAGGCCAGAACTGCCACCAATCCACACCCTGCACGAAGGCGCCGAGTATTGCGACCACCCCCACAAACAAAAGTATGAGCCCGACCCAAAGCGCACCGTTTGTCGAATGGTTCTTGCCCGGGTCTGCAGGCTGGTGATTGCCGGGCGCGGCCTTGCCTACGGGCGTCTGCCCTTGCAACACGCCGGCCTTCGCGTATTCCTTTGGAGGCAAAGGAGGAACATGGGCGGCCCCGGTATACTGCTCGGTGCTGCGGTATGCTTCCGCCACCTGGGTGGCCGCACTGGCAGAAGAGACGCTTTCCGACGAGGGCTTGTTCGCGTATTCGACCTGCCCGTAGTTTTCGGAATGGACCTCCGCCGGTTGGACGTCCACCGGGTCGGGGTCTTCGGGAGCCAAGGGCAGGATTATCCAAAGCGCTATATAGGCAATGGCAAGAAGCCCACTGGTGAGCAAAGTAAGGATCACGGTAAGGATTTGAACGATGAGCGGATCGATGTTGAAGTATTCTGCAATACCCTTGCAGACACCCCCGATAAGTGAATTACGGGAACGATAGAGGCTCTTCTCGTTCTTCACCTGTGCTCCTTCATCACCTTGCCCGGTTGGCCGATGAAGGTCTTACTCTTCAACAGCCACTTCCTTGCTTCCCGTTGTCTTGTTGGCACCGTGCGCTAGGCTGTCGTCGGCAGCGAGCCTCTTCACCCGTATAGTCGAAATGCGGCGTCTTCTCATTGCCTGGATCTTGAACGAGAACCCTTCTACCACAAACTCCTCGCCCACCTGGGGCACGAAGTCTATGATGCCCATGAGCCACCCCGCAATGGTTTCATAGTCCTCTGAAACCTCGACCGGCCATGAGAGCTCTTCTGCATCTTCGACGCCGAACCGGCCATCGACCAGCCATTCATCTTTGGAAAGCGCGGTTATGAACTTGTCTTCGAGGTCGGTCTCGTCGACTATGTCTCCCACGATCTCTTCCACGATGTCTTCCACCGTTATTAAACCATCGGTACCACCGTATTCATCCACCACTATAGCCATCTGTTGCCGATTTGTTTGCATTTCTGAGAGGAGCGGGTATATTTCCTTTGTTTCGGGGACGAAGTAGGCATCGAAGGCGTACTTGCCCACGTCGTCGCCTTCCTTCCCGTCGACCAGCGGCGCAACAAGGTCTTTGAAATGAACGATTCCGACGATGCAATCGGCATCTTCCTGGAAGACCGGCAGGCGGGTGTAGCCGGTGCCCCGCATGCGGTCGATCGCCTGCTTTACGGTCTCGGTGTCCTCCACCATGATCATGTCTACGCGGGGCTGCATGATTTCGCGCACGGCCGTATCGCCCAGGTCGATGATCTCGTGGATCATCCTTTTCTCATCGTCAAGCAGTTCAGGATTGTCGGTGACGAGGTCCTTGATCTCCTCTTCCGAGACGCCTTGGCGCTCGTCGGGGCTTTTTATGCGAAAGAGCCGTGCGATGCCGTTCGCCGGCGCCGTGGTGATGTACACGAGGGGCGTGGCGAGTTTTTGAAGCACCATGAACAGCCCTGATACCTTTTTGCTGACCTTCTCGGCGTTTGCGAGCGCGATCCGCTGGGGAACCAGCCTTCCAAGCACCAATATGACATAGGAGACGACCAGGGTTATGAGCACCGGAGAAAGCACGGGGGCGATGAAGCCGAGCCAGTCGATGCCGAAGCCGGCCAGCCAGCCGGCGAAGGGGGCAGAAAGGTTCAAGACTGCAACGACCGAGGCGAAAAAGCCTATCAAGGTGACGAATATTTGTGTCGTGGCAAGAAGGCGCTCGGGGTCGCCGGCCAGGTCGTTCGCCCTTTTGGCCTGCCTGTCGCCCTCTTCGGCCTCCTTTTGGAGCGCGGCTCGGCGCGCGTGCACGAACGCCGCCTCGGACATCGAGAAGTACCCGTTCACCAGAACAAGTACTATGGTCACCACTATGCTTATACCGACGTCCATCGCCTAGCCTTCAAGTGCCTCATCGGCAGAATCAAGAATGTATCCCATCTGTTAATAAATGTAGAGCGCGATCGCAAGGAACTGGCAGATCGACCCCGCCAAAACCCAGATGTGGAAAATCGAGTGCATGTACGGGATCTTCTTCAGCACATAGAAGACGCATCCGACCGTATAGCAGATGCCCCCACCGATAAGCAGCCAAAGCCCGGCAGCGGGCAAGGCCTCTACAAGTGCAGGGATGAACCAGACGACCGACCAGCCGAGCATAAGGTAGAGCAGGGCAGAGACCCAGCGGGGCCTGAACACCCAGAAGGCCTCGGTTGCCACGCCGGCAAGCGCCACCACCCAGACGAAGAGACAGAGCCAGATGCCGCCGTCGTTGCCCAAGGTGATGAGGCAGAAGGGTGTGTACGAGCCTGCAATGAACAGGTATATGCAGCTGTGGTCGAGCACCTTGAACACGCGCTTTGCCTTTTCAGCAGAGATGGCGTGGTACAAGGTGGACATCGTGTATTCCAAAAGCATGGTGATGGTATACACAAGGGCTGCCAGGAGGTATATCCCGCCGCCGTTTTGCACCGCCAGCACGGCCATGATGGGGACGGCCGCTATGGCGAGCAGGACGCCTATGCCGTGCGTTATAGAATTTGCAATTTCCTCGCCCAAGGTGTATTCGCGGATGTTGTGTTGCTTGCGGTATTCGTTGGCCGAGGTGTTGGTGGGATTGTTTGATATCTCGCCGAAGTTCTTGATGTCTTTAGGTTTGAACTGGGACGGCGTCCAATCCGGAGGATTGGTGAGGGTGAATGCAGCCTTCCCTATTTCGGCATGTTGGGAAATATCCGATTGCGGAGAAGGAAACTTCTGTCCGTTTTGCGCATTGGAGGTGCTGCTCTTGTTCATAATAGCCCTACCTTACCACATCTTGAAATGGCCTAACCCAATCAAGCCAGTTTTGGGCATCTTCTTCACATACGTCCCTAAGATGCAGGGTGGTCCCCCCGACACCCGCCGCAGTCCGTGCGTTTACCGTGGCGACATGCGATGCACGTTGGAAGGGGTTGGTCTTCACATAGCCGAACTGCAGCTTCCTGCGGGGGAAGCTGATGCTCTCGCGGCTGAGGCCGCCGTTCGTTATCTGCATGAAGCGCCTGTTGTAGGCAAAGCTTGACCCTCGGAACCAGAGTACGGCATTGACGGCCTCGAATACGAGGATGATTGCGCAAAGGATATAGAGTGCGGTCGCGCCGCCGTTGACGTAGGAAAGCATGCCTTGCAGGGAGGCTCCCGCGTACGGGGCCAACATGTTGGCGCCGATCTGCAGGCCGGCAACGATTACGGCCAGCCAGAACCCGTTACCGTAAAGGATGCAGCTTCTGACAAGGGCCCTTCGCAAGGCCACCTTCGGCAGGCGGATGGCCTCGGTCGGCACATCCGCAAACTCGGGCACGAGCCCGGCAAGGATTTCAGGAACGCGGTCAAGCTTGACGAAGGGATGGATCACGAGCCCCTGGCGGCCTATGTTGCGGTCCTGCTCGTTCGAGCCCTCGCCCAGGGTGTCGATCTTTCCCAGAGAAAGCTCGCAATAGCCTATGCAGCGCTTGATAAAGCTCTGCTTGATGATCACCGATTGCACACGGTCGATGTCGACCCCGTTGAAACGGTGTTGCAACAGGCCGCGTTGGACCTCGACGCGGTTGTGGCGCCGCGAGGCCCTGAAGCCCCCGTATGAGACGCAGGTCCCGATGACCGAGAATATCCAGATGACGGCGAACAGCGCTACCGCAAATCCCACGATCGCCCCCACTATGTTGCCAGAGAAGGACCTCGTGACGAATTCTGCGCCCCCCTGGTAGACCTGCTGCCCGAACGAGGTGCCCATAAATTGCGAGAGAGCACCTATGACGGTTCCCAAGAAGGCAAGCACGAGCAGCATGAACCCGGTATTGTTGGAGAGCCCGGTGAAGACAAGCTCCTTGTTGCTCAAGCCGAACTCGTAGCGTACCCGGCCCGTGTCGAGCTGTGACCCGCCGAAGACCCCCCGCACGTCCGACATCGCGCCGGCCGGCACATCGAGAAGGTTCGCGTCCGGGGCCGCACCCTGCGAAGCGATGGTTTGCTGCAGGAGGGGGTGTACGGGCGGGGCATGGTGCGCCGCCGGCACGGCAACAGGCGCCGGCTCGCCGGGAGAGACGCCGTTGAAGCCGCCTGCCTGCAGCAAGAGCAGGTGCTCTTTGCGGGCAAAAAGCTCTGCCCGCAAACGTTCCGCCTCGGTGTTTTGCAGGTAGGGAACGGCCACCGCCTTGTTCGCCGAGCCCCCTGCCGTGTCGATGTGGACCGTACAGACACCGAGTATCCTCTGGATCAGGGTTGCCCGCTGGTTCACCGACTGCACGCGCTGGTAGGGAACGTGGACGCGCTTCTTGTTGAATATGCCTGAATAAAGGCTGAACTCTTCTGCACCCAATTCGTAGTACAGGTTCTTGTAGGAGAAGTAATGGACGACGAAGACGAGGGTTGCGACGACCACGAACGCAACGATGAGCCCTATGATCACCAGCTGCTGGATGTTTCCGCCTCCCGCCCTCGAAGAGCCGCTCTCAAACCAGAGGGGGATGAGCGAGAATGCGAAGGCAATCGCGATCGAGAACACGACCTGCAGCCCGCCGAGCCAGATATAGGCATGATGCACCTGATGGCGCTGGGCTTGCGGGGGCGGAGCCTGCGCGTCAGGCGGGGCTTGCGAAGGGTTAGGGGCAGCTTGGCCTGGCGCCGGCCAGACCTGTTGCGAGGGCGGCGCCGCCGATTGTGGCTGGCCTTGCGGCTGTGGGGCTGGGGGTTGCCCGAAATATTCGGACGGAGGGACGGGCGCCCCATCGGGCTTTTGGGGATTATTTCCTCGGTCGCTCATCAAACGTCCTCTTGGGCGATACGCGCGAGCTCCGCCGCCTTGTCGCGCAGCTGTTCTGCCACATGGGTTTCAAGCCCTGGGATCTCGTGTTCGCCGGCTGCTGTCGAGACGGTCACGCTCGACAGGCCGAAGGCGCGCAGTATCGGTCCTTGCTTCGTATCGGTGTTCTGAACCCGGATGAAAGGGATGACGAAGCGCTTGCGCCAAAATATTCCCCGGGCAATATCGAGGTAGTCGTTCGAGAGCTCGTAGCGCCACCTCATCCAACGTATCGGAGGCAAGACCCCCACCAGGAAGACCATAAGGGCGGCATATACGACGGCAATGATGATCAGCACCAGGGCGCTCCATGCTGCATGTATATTGATCTCGACAATAAGGAAAGGAACGAACACGCACAGGAAGAAAATGGTGAGCCATACGGCGTCGCTTATGCGCCATACGTTCTTTATCTTGGGATTCAACTGGTCTTTGGGGAGCTCTCTCATGTCTGCCTTTCTGTCTAGTGGCTTCATCCTATGATAGCAAAGAAATCGCCGCGTTTCAGAATCGCCAACAAAGCCGCAACATAGCCCGGACCCAGGCGGACGGCACGGCAAAAAACCGGCTTGCGCTATACTGGGGGGATCGAAACGCAGCCGCATCCCGAGCTTTGCGCACATCGAAACGGAGGCCAACATGGAATACTCAGCCCTGAAAGACGAGATCAAAGAGGCTATGAAGGCAAAGGATAAAGAGCGCCTCTCCATCCTGCGCCAAGTGCATGGGGAAATAAAGAACATCGAGGTGAACGAACGCCGCGAGATCGGCACGTCCGACGTCAACGACATGTTCAAGCGCGTCATCAAGCAGACGAGGGAGACTTTGGATGCCTCGATGCGGGCAGGGAACAACCAGGAGCGCACCGACACACTTGCCAAGCAGGTCGATATCCTGGAGTCCTATCTGCCTGAGCAGCTTTCCGGCGAGGCGCTTTCTGCCCTGGTCGACCAGACCATAGAGGAGCTGGGTGCCGCCTCCAAAAAGGACATGGGGCGCGTCATGGGCGCACTGACGAAGGCCACCGGCGGAAACTTCGACAAGGCGGCAGCTGCAGAAGAGGTCGGTGCCAAGCTGGGATAAGAGGCCGTTGCTCCCTGAGTCCTCTTAGCGCGGCATCACGCCTTCGCCTTCTTGGAAAGCATGAGGTTGATCACAAGGTCTATGACGCCTTTGATGACAAGCAGGATGCCGAGGACAAGCACGAAAGTCACCGCGGTCTCAAAGGGGTTCACAATGATCACGATGCCACCGGCTGCGATCAAAAGGCTGATGATCAGGGTGCCGATCCAGGAATTGCCGCCGTACTTTTTGAGGGTCGCCGAACGAACCGCGTTGACCAGCCCGCTTAGGACCAGCAGGGCTCCCAGTATCACGGAGAAGAACCCGGCCACCGCTTCGGGGAAGATGAAGACCACCAACGCGATTATCAGCAGGAATATTCCGAAAGCCAGGCCGCCTTCCGTGCTGTCGATCTGCCTCCTCTGGCGCACATACGTGATCAGGGTCGCAATACCCCAGATAGCAATGCAGGCGGCAAGAATGTAGACCACGGTTATGGTGGTGATCTCCGGCCACACGGCCAACAGCAATCCTAATACTATGGACAGCACCGCTTGAACGATATAGTTCGAGCTGATGAACTTGGTGAATTTTTCCATTCCTGCTCCTTGGTTGGTCGGGCGCATGCGCTTCCCGGGCCCGCGGCCGGCTTGTGCCGCGGCTTTCGTTGCTGGGCACCAGTATACGGTTAAAGGCGTCGGGAGAAGGCAGGACTCTGATTCTGTTACGGCCTGGACACCTTCGTGCGGTGAAAGGTCGCCGACGGGTCTCCCGACCCGGTGCAACTCGATACAACCTTGGCGAAGGCGCGGCCTTGCGGACAAGACGGTCCTGCCCGCAAAAAAGGAGCCTCGGGTTGCCCCAAGGCTCCTTCCAAAGAGGGCTGTTGTCAGTAGTCGAGGTCCTCTTCGCTCACCCGGCCCCTGAAGGTGCGGTAGATGATCACATGGTAGACCAACACCAGCGGAAGGCCGATGCAGGTAATGATGGTCATCCAGAAAAGCGAGAGCTCGGATGAAGCCGCATTCATGGCCGTGATGGAGGCACCGATGCTGTCAGCAGAGGCCACCACCAGGTTCGGGAACAGGGATGTGGCTAAGAGCCCGACAAGGAACAGCACCGCGCCCGACTGGCAAAGGAACGACCAGAGGTCATTGTCCTTCACCTTCGCGAAGATGATCGAGGCGACGATTGCAACCACGAACAGGATCGCACAACCATAGCGGGCGATGTTGAGTTCGGGCATCATTTCCGGATGTGCGAAGTGCGCATACACCGAAAGCGCGATGAATACGACGAGCGTGATGACCTGGATGGGCAGGCGCATTTTCTTCGCACGGGACTGGATGTTGGAAGGCTTGGGGGCCTTCAGCGAAAGCCAGGTGACGCCTTGTGCAAGAAACATGCAGAGACCCAAGACGCCGCAGAGCAAGGTGAAGGGCGTGATAAGCCCCAGCAGGGGAATGCCCATGTAGTCGCCGTTGGCATCCATGGGAATGCCCGCATAGACGTTGCCGATCGCGACACCGAACAAAAGAGCCGGGAGAAGGGACCCGACAAAGAAGCAGACATCCCAGGCCTTTCCCCATTTCGGGTCGTGCGCGCGGAACTCAAGTGAGACCGCACGGACGATCAGCCCGAAAAGCACCAGCATAATCGCAAGGTAGAAGCCCGAAAACGTCGTGGCATAGGCCGCGGGGAATGCCGCGAACAATGCCCCGCCTGCGGTGAGCAACCATACCTCGTTGCCGTCCCAAACAGGCCCGATGCTCCTGCGGACAATCGCCTTTTCCTTGCCGTCCTTCGCTATGAAGGGATAGAGCACCCCTGCGCCGAGGTCGAAGCCGTCGAGCACAAAGTATCCTGCAATAAGTACTGCTATCAGCGCAAACCATAGTCCTTGCAAGAAAGTGATATCCATTACTGCTCACCCCCTTCGGTTTGAGGGACGGCCGGGGCCGGGGAATCCTTCCCCTTGGCGGCCTTGCCTTTCCCTTCGGCTTCAGACTCCGCCGCCGTAAGCTCCGGCTTCGCCTGATCGTCCTTCTTGCCCTTCGGCCCTTTCGGATCTCCTTCAGGCTCCACCACCGGTCCCTCTTTGATGAAGCGGGACATGATCCTGATCCAGGCGATCAGCAAAAAGAGATAGACGACGAAGAACAGTCCCATCGTGGTCAGAAGCTCCGGTGCCGAAAGCGATTTGGAGATCGCGTCGTTCGTCAGAAGGCTGACCCCGTCAGGGCCGGTCGTCGAGGGGTAGACCACCCAAGGCTGCCTGCCAACTTCAGCAGTGATCCAGCCGGTCTGGATGGCGATGAACGGGAAGAGCGGTGCGATGAGGATCAAACGCTGCAGCCAGCGCATGTTCTTGATCCTCCCTCCCCTGAAGGAGAAGATGATGGCCAGAATAGCCGTGATCATGATCAGGCCGTACATAATGACCATGATGTGGTAGCTTTGGAATACGAAGTTGACCGGCACTGCATCGGGATCAAGTTCCCCGTACTTCTCGCTCTCGGACAGATCGTTCAAGCCGGGATACTCGGTGTCCCAGGTGCCCGTGGCAAGGAAGCTTGTGCCGCCCGGTATGGCGAAGGGGGCGATCACTTCCTGGTTTTCCTGGTCAACCCAACCAAAGAGGTAAAGCGGCGGTGCTTCGGTGTCGTATTGGCCCTCCATCATGGCAAGCTTGGTCGGCTGCTCTTCAGCGACGACCACTGCCGACGCATGGGCGAAGTAGAGCATCGCGCAGCTTGTTATGATGGCCACCACGGCGCCCGTGCGCATGGTCTTCATTGCGAAGTCGGAGTTCTTCTTTTTCAGAAGGTAATAGGCCGAAACCGCCATGGCGATGAAGGCCCCCATGATAAGCAGCGAGTCGACGGTGTGCGTATAACGTGCGAAGATCGACGGGTTGAAGGCCGCCGCGAAGAAGTCGGTGATCACCGCTTTGGAGCCGTCGGCTGCAAGCTCGGCGCCTGCCGGGGTCTGCATCCAGGAGTTCGCGATCAGGATCCAGAGCGCCGAGAGGCACGAGCCGATCCACACGAGCCATGCGGACACCAGATAGAACTTCTTCGAGACGCGTTTCCTTCCGAAGAGGAGCACCCCAAGGAAGATCGACTCGAGGAAGAACGCCAGCAAAGCCTCGGCTGCCAAGGGTGCGCCGAAGATGTCGCCGACAAAACGCGAGTAGTTGGCCCAGTTGGTGCCGAAGCTGAACTCCATGGTAATGCCGGTAGCGACGCCTATGGCGAATGTGGCGGTGAATATCTTCACCCAGAATTTTGTGGCCGCCCCGTCTTTCTCGTTCCCTGATCGGTAGTAGCGTGTCTCGTTTATGGCAAGGATAAGCCCGAGACCGATCGACAAGGGTACGAACAAGAAATGGTACGCAACTGTTGCAGCAAATTGAATTCGTGATAGCAAGGCAACATCAGATAAGACGTCCATACACACCTCCTCGTTTAGAAGATGCCTGCAGCAAACAGCCCACAACCCCCCGTAATTCGATTAGCCTCAAGAAGGGGTTTCCCCTATTCCGTCGTACAGGCGCCTCTCATTAGAATTGTACTCGTCAGCAGTGCCACAGGTCTTTCTCTCTCTCAAAACCGTTACCCTATTGTATCATCGCGAGGGGCATTTTTTTGGAATTGTTACTTTTTTAATAACAATTAAGAAACACCTGTTGACTTTAGTATTACGTCTTTTTTAGTTTGCAGGAGATGTCTTTTCGGCAAAATTCCCGACCCCGTGTTGCACGTGGGGGCGATGTTTCACGTGAAACACTTGTTCGTAAACAGGCACGATGCGGATTGGAGATGCCTTCTCTATTGTTCCTGCTTTTGTCGTGACTACTATATTAATAGTAGCGATAGTAGGCGGCACAGCTTCCCTCTGACGAGACCATGCAGGGCCCGATCGGGTTTTCGGGCGTGCAGGCCTTTCTGAACAGGGGGCAGTCGTTTGGCGGCATGACGCCGCGCAAGACATCGCCGCACCGGCAGCCTTTCGGATCCTGGGTCGGCTCGACGTCGGGTTCGAACCGTTTCACGGCGTCGAACATCCCGTAAGCCTCCCTGATCCGGTATCCGGAGCCGGGGATCTCTCCTAAGCCCCTCCATTGGGCGGGGCAGGTCTCGAAAACGCCGTCGATCGCGGCCATCGCCGTTTTGTTGCCGTCCGCCATCACGGCACGTGCATAGGCGATCTCTATTTCTGCACGCCCCTCATGCAGCTGGCGCACGATCATCGCAATGCCCTGCAAGATGTCCACGGGCTCGAATCCCGTAATGACGCCGGCGATATTGTAGCGATCCGCGATGAAGCGGTATGGCTCCATGCCGATGATCGTGCTCACATGGCCAGGCAGGATAAGGGCATCGACCTGCAATGCCGGATCGTTGACGATGGTCTCCAGGGCGCCCGGCATGTTCTTGTGGGCGACGAAGACCGAAAAGTTCTCCAAGCCCATCGCCTCAGCCCGCTTGATCGCCATGGCAACGAGCGGGGTGGTCGTCTCGAAGCCCACCCCGACAAAGACGATCTGGCGTTCCGGGTTTTCTTGCGCAAGCTTCAGCGCATCAAGCGGCGAATAGACTATCCTGATCGAACGGCCGGCCGCCTGTTCTTTCAGAAGGCTCGAAGTGGATCCGGGCACGCGGGTCATATCGCCGAAGGTGGCGATGGCGACCCCGGGTGTGCGGGCAAGCGCGATGACCGTGTCGATGTCGTGGTTCGAGGTGACGCACACCGGGCACCCCGGCCCAGAGGCAAGCTTTATCCCCTTGGGCATCAGGTCGCGGATTCCGTTCCGGGCGATAGCCACCGTGTGGGTTCCGCAGACCTCCATGATGGTTGCTTGCGGGGGTGCGAGCGCGGCAATAGATTCCACCAGGCCCTTTGCCAGATCAGGGTTTTTGAACTGTTTGAGGTCCATGGGCTTTGCCTATGGGGTCGTCCGGGGGCCGGTTGAGACGAAGTCCTCGTCGGCAAGGGAGGCAAGCTCCGCTTGCAAGGTGCCCCTTCCGCCTCCTCCGTCAGCGCCGGGGTCATGGCCGAGGTCGCCTTCGACAAGCTCGGGAAACTCGTTGATCAGGTCAAGTGTTTCCTGCGCAAACTCGGCGCTCACCACCTCGATGGAGAAGCCGGCGTGGACCAAGACATAGTCCCCCAGCTGTGCTTGCGGAGTCAAGTCGACTGAGATCTCCCTCGTCACGCCAAGGATGTCGACGGTCGCAAGACGGTCTTCCTTAAGCTCGGTTATTATCGCAGGTATTGCCAGGCACATTGAACACCCTCGTTTCTTAATTGCTGTGAGCGCCTCCCGCGCAAGGCCGATCTCCCCTGCGTCTGGCACTCACTCGTTTTTCCCTGCCAATGCTACCACAGCTTGTCCGAAGGAGATGCAGCCATCGTTGGGCGGCAGCTCTCGGTTGAGGGCGACCGTAAAGCCTTCACAAGTCAGGGACTCGACTGCATGTTCTATGAGGTACCGGTTCATAAACACACCACCCGACAGCGCGATGGTCTCGATACCATATCCCAGCTTTATCACACGGGCGACCTCGCTGACCGCTTGGACGAAGGCATTGTGGAAGCGCCGGGCAATACGCGACGTCTCGACCCCTGCCGCCATGTCCTCGAGAAGGGCGGCGAAGACGGGAGCCGCATCGAAAAGCAGGACCGAGGTGTCTTCGGCAGTGCTTCCGGACGCTGCCGTGTTTTTCACAAGCTCGATACGGTATGAGTCGTGGATGCTTGCGCGGTCGAACTCAAGGGGCGCCGAAAGAGCCGTGTCCGCAGGGGAGGAAACAGCCATGGCCGCTTCAAGCAGGATCGCGCCCTCCCCTTCGTACCGGGGGCTTCGGCATACCCCAAGGATCGCCGAGGCCGCGTCGAACAGCCTTCCGACCGAGGAGGTGAAAGGGGTGTTGATCCCTTTGTCGATCATCTGCTCGCAGACGGCTGCCTGGTCACCCATGTCCGCGACGAGCCTTTGCGCGACCGGATGGTCAAGCAGGTCGAAGGCCCAAAGGACGCCGAAGGCCATACGCAACGGATTTTTGACTGCGGCCACCCCGCCGGGCATCGGCACATAGGCGAAGTTCGCAAATCGCTCGAATGCCTGAACGTTGCAAAGCAAGACCTCCCCGCCCCAGATCCTCCCGTCAGCGCCATACCCGGTGCCGTCGAAGGCGATTCCGGCGACGGGGGCTTCAAGCTTGTTCTCCGCCATCACCGAGACGATATGCGCATGGTGGTGCTGCACCTCTGTTACCGGAAGATCCTGGCTGTGAGCCCATTTTGTACTCAGGTATTCCGGATGCCGGTCACAGGCGACCAGCTGCGGGCCGATCTCGAACAGGCGCTCGAAACGCTCTTTCGACTCAAGCCAGGCGTCGAAGGTCTCGACGTTCTCCAGATCGCCGATATGCTGCGAGACGAAGGCCTCGTCGCCACGCGTCAGACAAAAGCAGTTCTTCTGTTCTGGGCCGGCGGCAAAGACTGAGGGGCGCGGCTGCAAGGCGTCTTCTGCGGCTGCGGGGCCTCCCCCCCCCTGCCCGCCCTTCGGCAAAGGGACCGGCATCGGGGCATAGCCGCGCGCGCGGCGGATGCATTGCACGCTGAAGACCTCATCCGCAACCCGTATGACCCGCATAACCGAATCGTCGTAACGGGCGACGATGCTTCGGTTGTGACCGAGAAAGGCGTCGGCGACATCGGCGAGCACCTCGTAGGCCTCTTCGTCGTCAACGACGATCGGCTCATCGTGCAGGTTCCCCGACGTCATGACGATCGGTTTGCCGAAATCACGGGCGAGCAGGTGCTGTATGGGCGTGTAGGGCAGCATGACCCCGAGCTCCGACAAGCCGTCTGCCAGGCCCGGCGCGAAATGCGCTCCCATTTTCTTCTTACAGAGCACGATCGGGTGCTGGGCACCCGTCAAAAGCCGCTCTTCTGCATCGTTGACCTCGCAATATTCCCTTACCTGGCCAAGATCGGCCATCATGGTGGCGAAGGCCTGGCCTTTGCGGCGCTTCCGCTCACGCAAGGTTGCAAGGGCCGAGGCGTTTTGGGCGTCGCAGGCAAGATGGAAGCCCCCGAGCCCCTTTACCGCAACGATCTTGCCCCGTTCGAGGTAGTCGACCGCCCGCGCAAGCAGGGCGTCGCTCTCTTCGCGGGTAGCCCCCCATGTGATGTCATCCGGTGATGCCTTCGCTTCTTTCCAGCTGAGGCAAGGGCCACAGAGAAAGCAGGCGTCGGGCTGGGCGTGGAACCTCCGGTCAAGCGGATCGTCGTATTCCTCTGTGCACTGAGGGCACATGGGGAAACCCGCCATGGAGGTGTTTTTCCGGTCATAGGGCAAGGCGTCGATAATGGTGAAGCGCGGCCCGCAGTTCGTGCAGTTTATGAACGGGTAGCGATAACGGCGGTCACCTGCATCAAAGAGTTCGCGGGCACAGTCGTCGCAGGTGGCCAAGTCAGGCGAGATCAAGGTGGTCTTTTCGACGGCCGACGCGTCGGAGAAACGTATCTCGAAGGAGTCGAAGGGCTCGAGCGGCACCTCCTTCAGGCTGACTTCTTCCACAAGGGCGGCTGCAGGAGGGTTTTCTGCAAGTTCGAGCACGAATCCGTCCAGATGGGCCGCCTCGCCTTCGGCATGGATGAACACGCCGTCGCTTGCGTTCAACACCCATCCGTTTATCAGGTATTTTTTTGCCAACCGATAGACAAAGGGGCGAAAACCCACCCCCTGTACAATTCCTGTGACCTGTATGTCGAGCGCCTCCACCATAGGCGTCAGCCCTTCTGTTCCTGGCTCAATTCTTCGAGCACGCTCAAGACCAGGTACGAGAACGCACGCAAGGTGACGCCCGAGTTGTCAGGAAGGTGGATGTGCAGGCACCGGCGGTTTCTCTCGGACAGGACGATCAAATCCCCCAAGGCCTGTGCCTTTGCCAAGGCCCCGAGGCTTTCCGCCTCTTCGTCGAGGGGGATGTCCTTTAGTTCGTCTGCAGACACTATGAGGAAGACGCCCGTGTCCTGGCCGCCTTTTTGCAGTTGGCCGGTGGAGTGAAGGTAACGTGGGCCCACCTCCAAACAGGAGACCACCCCGCGCTTTTCCCCGACCCCATGACGGATGTTCTCAAGCGCCTCCCGCCGACCTTCGCCGGTGAACGGCAAGAAGGCGTTCAGGGCAAAGTAGTCACCCGGTTGAATACTGCCGAGCAGCTCTTTCAAGACGGCCCGCAGGCTGCCGTGCTTTTGCAGCGCATTCGAAAGCGAAACCTCGACCTCGCCGGTCTGGATGTCTCCAATATATTCCTCGACGAAGTCGGGCCGGGGGTAGCCCTCCTCGAGTATCTTCAGCACTGCAGCCTTCGCCGAGGCCACATCGGGCTGGTCGAAGGGGCAGACGTTCATGAGGTACCCGCACATTGCCGTGGCATATTCCCACATGACGAAATGCTCGGCCAGCTCTTCCACGTTGTCGATCTTGAAGTTGACGCGCGGGATCGCGTTGTCGATATAGGCAAGGCTCATCTCGAAGTTCTTGCGCTCGTCCCACAGGTCGGTCTGGGTCTGATAGACGATGGCCGTGCGGTCGCCGGCATCCCGTGCCATCAGCAAGGCGTCGATTTCGATGTTGGGCAAGATCCCCTTGCCCTCTTTGCCGAGGCTCTCTGCCACCAGCTGCTCGATCCACAGGCCGAGGACGCGGCCGCGTTTTGGGGTGAAGAAGCTGAACTTGTCCCTACCCTGCAGGTAGTTGTCGTAGAGGAAGGCGGCCAGGCCGATGGCGGGGTTGTCGATGGCGTCTTCCGAACAGCGCCGTTCCGCATCCACCGCATGGCTCAAGAACTTGGTGATGTCGATGCCGACCAAGGCCGCCGGCAGCAAGCCGAATATCGATATCGCCGAAAAACGCCCCCCGACGGTCGGCTCTCCCGGAAAGACCGCCAGCCAGCCCTCTTCCCGCGCCTGCTTCTCGAGCCCGGACCCGGGATCCGTGATGGCCACGAGGTGCTTGACGATCTCGCCTTCACCCATGGTCTTGCCCAATGCCTTGCGGACCGCCTTCAAGACCATGCGGGGCTCGATGGTCCCGCCGCTTTTTGAGGACACCATGAACAAGGTGGACTCCGGCTTCGCCTCGGCGAGGATCGCGCGGAGCCGTACCGGGGAATCCGAGTCGAGCGTGCGGAAGACGATCCGCTCCGAATCGACCGCATTGTACTTGGTGATGGTCATAGGTGCCTGGGTCGAGCCGCCTTGTCCGATGAGCACGACGGTCTTTATCCCATTACGATGGGCCTCGTCGGCGAAGTCTTGGATCTGCCCGACCGGATAGGGCGGATTGCTTGCAAGGTCCGTCCAACCGAAATAATCGCACGCCGCCTGTTCAGCCTCTTCAGAAAACGCATAGAGGCTGCTGTCCTTGGCATGGATACGGCTCGCCACTTTTTCTTTCACCAGGGTCTTTGCAGAAGGGTAGAGTTTTTCCACTTCACCTATGAGCATAATGCCTTCTTTCAAAAGAGAAGCTCGGGGTCGGGGCGGCCCGAAGAACGCCCGCGTTTGACCTGCGCCAGTTAGAGCCCGAGCGCCTTCTTGAGCGCGGAAACGCGCCTGCGTGAAACAGGGATCTTTTCTTCAACGCCGTCGAGCGTCAGGAGGAGTGTTCCTCCCGAGACCGCCTCGATCTCTTCGACAAGCGAGAGGTTGACCAGGTATCCTCGATGCACACGGAAGAAGCCGTGCCCGTCGAGCCTTTTTTCGAGCTGTGCCAGGCTGACGGTGGAGAAATAACGGTCGGTGTCGGTTTGGAGATAGGCGTAGTCGTCACGCGCCATGACAAAGCGGATCTTGTCGATGCCGATAAGTATCTTCTTGCCGCCCTTTTCTACCGGGATGCGCTCGGATTTCTGAGCTTTTACGTGGAGGGATACATGCTCCCGCACACGCGCGATCGCCTGGGAAAGCCGCTCGGTCTCGACCGGCTTGACAAGATAGTCGATGGCGCTCACCTTGAAGGCGTCAAGGGCGTATTCGCTGTAGGCCGTGACGAACACGACGGCGGGTGGGAACTTGAGTTTTTGCAGGGCGTCTGCCAGCTGCAGACCCGTTGCCTCGGGCATGTTGATGTCGAGGAACATCATGTCGCAGGGATGCTCTTTCAGCTTCTCTATGGCTTCCCGGACACTCGCCGCCTCTGCGACGACCTCGGTCTGGCCAAGCTCATCGAGAAGGTATTTCAGCTCTGAGCGTGCCGGGGCTTCGTCGTCAACAATAATCGCTTTCAGCAAGGTATTGCCTCCAATTCCTTGGTTTTCTTCCTTGCGCTTGGCACGGCGGACGGCCTCTTTCAGCTTGCGGCCTGGCCTCGCACATATAACGTATTTTGAAATCCCCGGCGGCTCGTCTGCCTCAAGCGTCCATGTTCCACCATGGGATAACTCGTTATTATAGATCAAGTTCTAGGCATCCCGAGAATTCTTAGGTGAGCTCACACAAGTTTTCCGCGCTGTGCCGGATGCGGGCTATGAAAGGCATTGAAACCGCCGAGCTTCTTCTGAGGCCCTCCCCTTGGGTGCTCAGGCCGGCCTTTTCGGCTTCGCGGCCCCGGACAACACCAAGGTCACCGTGGTGCCTTTCCCTAGCTCGCTTTCTACTTCGAGGCGGGCATCCGGCCCGTAGTAGCCCTTGATCCGGTCATGCACGTTGCCGATCGCAATGCCGAGGCCGGTCGAAGATTTCGGGCTCATGATGTTCTTCTGCGCCTCTGCGGTCATTCCGGTGCCATTGTCCAACACGGAGATGAAGACGTCCTCGCCCGAGACCCCTCCCCCGATCTCGATGTCGAGCCTCCCCTCGGAGGGCATGGCGTGCTTGACCGCGTTTTCTACAAGCGGCTGCACGAGGAACGGGGGGATCAGCATGTCGTCGATCTCAAGGTTGATGCCGACGTCGATCCCGAGGCGCTCTTCGCCGAAGCGGGCGACTTCGAAGCTGAAGTAGCGCAAGGTCTGCTCGATCTCCTTCGAAAGGGGTATGAGGTCGGCCGAGTCTTCCAAGGTCCTCCGGTAAAACACCGCGAACTCCCGAAGGAGCACCCGGGCATTGTCGGGGTCGGTCCTGATCAGCGAGGCGATGGTGTTTATCGTGTTGAAAAGGAAGTGGGGATTGATCTGGCTTTGCAGTGCTTTAAGCTCCATCTTGGTCGCAAGCTTCGTCTGCTGCTCGAGCGCAGAGGCGGCCATCTGGGTTGAAAGGAGCTTCCCGAAGCCTTCCGCAATCGACTTCTGCGTCTCGCTGATGTGCTGTGCCCTTCGATAGTAGAACTTCAGCGTGCCGACTACGCCTCCCCCTATTGCCAAAGGGACGATGATCGCCGCCTTTATCGAGGTCGAGCCTGAGGGAAATCCGATCTCCTCGGGAGTGAACAGGATGCGCAGTTGGCCGTCGTCGATGGTGGCATGCGTCGCCTGGGTGCGGATGGCGGTTCCCGTGGCATTCTCCTCCTGCTCAAGCCCTGCATACCCGAGGATCTGCTCGTTGTCGGTAATGGCCACGGCCGTCGCTGCGGTTGAGGGAAGCAGCAGCTTGCAAACCTTTTGTGCCGCCTTCTCGTCGAGCCCCTCCTTCATGCAGGCAAGGGTTTGGCTGGCAAGCTTCAGCATTGCATCGGACTGCCGCGCCCGGATATTGTCGGGATCCAGGACAAGGCGGATGACCACCACGAGCGACAAGGTGAAGAGGATGCCCGTGACGATCATGGCCGTGACGCTGCGGTCGGGGGAAAGCGTGTTCCAAAAAAGCACCAGGCCGGATATTACAGCCAAGGTGAACATTGCCATTTCCAAAGTAAAGAACCGGGGCAATGTAGACGGTTTCTTCTCTTTTCCTGGTTGTGCCATTATGACTTTCCTCCCAAAACGCTACGGGAACGGCCCGCGCCAGGTCTATCCAACCACAGCACCGGCTTTTCGGTCAAGCCGGGAAGCCTCCTAAATTAGAAAAACTCTTTGGATACCAACAATAGCGCGGCAACGACCAGAAAGCCGCCGAACATGAAACGGAGCATGTTCTCAGGCACCTTCCGGGCGACCTTTGCCCCGATCCAAGCGCCTGGGATCGAGCCGAGTGCGGTCGCGATGCCGACCATGTAGTCGATGTTTCCCAAAATCCCCTGTTCGACAGCGCCGGGGATCGCAAGGATCACCATGGCGACAAGCGACGTCCCCGAAGCGACCCTCATGGAGACCCCAAGCCAGCCAAGCATCAGCGGGACCATGATGAACCCGCCCCCGACGCCGACATACCCGGAAAGAACGCCCGCGCAAATGCCTATCAGTGCGCCCCGTGCCAGATCCTTCTTTGCAACCTGGTATGTCGCCTCTTTTTCCTCGAGGCTCCTGATGGCCTGTGCGCGACCCTTCGCGTCGGCCAAAGGAACCTCGACGACGTCGGTTGAGGCAGAACCGCTTTCTGTCTGGCCTTTGGCTGAAGACGCCGCGTCGGCCTCCCGAGATTTTTGGGCACGTCTGGCCTTAGCCGCCTTGAAAAGCATGTTGATCGCCGAATACCCGATCACCACCGCTGCGACGGTCATGACCAGCCATGCAGGCGAGATCGTTGAAAGCCACACCCCGACAGGCGAGGTGATCGCCCCCCCGATGCCCATTGCGAGCCCCAGGGGAAGCAGCGCCGTCTTTTGCCTCAGGTGGGTGATGGCCCCGGCGATAGAGGTAGGGATGATGGTGAACAGGGAGGTTGCCGTCGCTGCAAGCGGCTCCATCCCAAAGATCAGGCGGAAGGCCGGAACCATCACGGTTCCTCCCCCGATGCCGAGCATGCCCGACAACACCCCGATAAAGAGCCCGAACACCAAAGCCCCGATAAAGAATACCGCCTGGTCCACGCTAAAATCACCTATCTAACGAATCGTGCGGGGGAATACATCCGCTGCAGCCCGAACGGCCTCGCTGTTGCAGCCCCCTTAAGGAAGGTCTTTTCACCGTACGGGGGGATGGTCTATTCCGCAAGGTTCAAACGTATCTCGCTAGTTGTGCCCGGATCTATGTTGTTGCCGGGCGCGGAGGGCGCCGCCTCGGATGTCTTTGCCCCCAACACGCCTTCGCGCTGCGCCGTGGACTGAAGGAGTGCGGTATGGAGGATGTTGTCTCCTTCGAGCCGGGCCATGACCTCCGGCCACACGTATTGCAGCTCGAAGTACTTCGAGCAGTTCCGTTGCGCGTAGGTGGCGGCGTCCCCCGCAGCGGATTTCGCCGCCTTGCGATACGCCTTTTTATCAGGGCGCGCCAAAGAGCGTAGGAACGCGGTGATGCGGATGCGGCGGTCGATGCCTGACTCCAGGAAAGGCCCGGGATACGGCTCGAGCGTGGACGGCTTCACCTGAAGCAGGTCTATTTGCGTCCTGCTGTATTCGATCTTGCGGTACTCATAGAGCCAGCGGTAGATGTCTTGGCGAAACCTTGTGCCCTCGCTGGGGGTCTCGGGCGGGAGGTGCGTCAGGCTCCATTCGTTGTCGAACCAGATATCGGAGCCGTACATACGCAGGCCAAGCAGGTAGTCGAGGTCTTCACCCCGCGCGATCCAGGGGTCGAAGCTTACGCGCTTGAACGCTTCCTTGTGAAGGGTGAAGCAGCCGCCGCACACGTGGTTCGACCGCGAAAGCCGCGGCCCTTTCATGGCCTTGTTGATCCACTTGTTGAACGCCTTGCCCTGCTGCCAAAAATGGTTGTACCACTTGTCTTGGCTCTTCGAATGGTAGTTGCCGTCCTGGTTGAAGTAAAAGCCCGTCTTGGCAAGGATCGGGATGCCCTTCTTCGTAAGCTTCCCAAGGCCGTACATGGCTTTCTTCAGGAATTCGGGGTCTTCGACGACTTCGTCGTCGTCGACGAACACCACGGAGTCGAAGCCGAATATGTTGGCCACCACAAGGCCGAGGTTGCGGGTGGCCCCATATCCGGCCAGCCCGATCTCCTTGCCGAGCTTGCCGAGGCCCAGCTGTTCCATGCGCTGCTGGATCAAGGCGTGCTCAGGCGCGCCGACCACCAGTATCTCAAGTTCGGGGAAACGTGCCGCTGTCTCTTGGATTTTCTCTACTGCCTGTATCTCTATGGACGGCTCGCTTACCACCAAAAGGATGACCGGCACCTTGTCCTGCAGCCTTTGGAGCGAGTCGAGGCAGCGGGGCAGTTCGCCTTCCCTGTTGAGGGTGGTGGTGTGGTCATAGGTGGTGAGGAGGTTTCCCCCCTCCTTGCGGCGGCGGGCCGAAATATAGGTCGGAATAACAATAACCGGGTTCATTCTGTTCCTTTGCATGGCCGCGCGGGCCGTCTTGATAACAATGGGAAACTGCCGCTATTGTATCCTTTTTCCATTTCTTTCGCTTCCCTATTCATCGAAATAGTAAAGCCGTGTGGCACTCATGTGGACAAGCCCCCTGGTTCAGCCTTGTCGTGGCCGCGTTCGAAGAGCATCGCCTGCACGCCTGCCGTCCCCGCCCGAGGAGGCAAGGCGTGCGCCCCTTACGGGGAGCTCTTTTTATTGACCGCCTGATCGGCGAAGGAAAAGGATCGGAGGGCCTTTGACAGGGGCAGCCCGAGGAGGTAGACCACCAAGGCCTCGCCAATGCCGAGGGCGACGACGCCGAAAAGGTACATGGGCAAATAGGCTCCGTCGATGCTGATGTCGGTGAAGGGGATGGTGTAGAAGCCGAGCCCCTGCAGCAAGATTGGCAGGTAGGCCGGTATGATCAATGCGTTGGCAAGCACCGGCCCGAAAAGCGCGAGCTTCGTGTTTTCCCGGAACCGATAGCACCAAAGGGCGCCGAGCAGGGTGGCCAGGCTGCCGAAGGCCACGTCGAACAGGCCGAGGGCGCCGGTCCCGTTGATGAGCGCCGCGGCAAGGTTCGCCAGAGCGCAGCCTATGGTGAGCCCCGGTATCGCAGCCCGGGTGAACAGGGCAAGCACCACTATCGCCTCTGACACGCGGAACTGGACGGGGCCCCAGGCAAAACCCTGGAGGAAGAACATGGTTGCCAAGGTCGCGGCTGCGTAGACCGCAGCGATCATGCCTGCTTGGGCAATGTAGGACGTGCGTGTGTCGCTCATGGGTATCTCCTTGTCCACACGGCCAAAGCCGCGGGTTTTGGGCAACGGGTAAAACCTGCATACAGGGCCCAACGATGTAGGCAGGCCTGCGCCTGGCGCACGGCCAAGCGAGGATGCAAGTATAGCAGAGCCGCGTCACCGGGGCGCGTGCGGAATGCCGCCTCTACTGCTTGCGCTTCGTGTGCCGGCGCGGGTGGCCGGTGCGGGTGCGTATCCGGGCGGCTTCCTCGCGCCTCTCCTGGATGTCCTCGGTCTCTTGGCGAAGTCCGCGGTATGACCCGAGGCGGCTTGGGGAGACCTCGCCCCGCCCGACCGCGTCCTGGACGGCGCACCCCGGCTCGCTTTCATGCTTGCAGTCCCTAAAGCGGCAATCGCGGGCGATCTCTTCGATGTCGGCGAAGGCGGTCTCGATCCCCGCCTCGGCGTTCCACAGCCCGAGCCCGCGGACGCCGGGCATGTCAACCACGAAACCGCCGCCGGGGACGGCGATCATTTCGCGGCTCACAGTGGTGTGCCGCCCTTTTCCGTCGGCCTCGCGCACCTCCGCCGTTTCCTGTATTTCCTCGCCTACGAGCATGTTGATAAGGCTGGACTTTCCGACGCCGCTCTTCCCGATGAGGATGGCCGTGTCGCCGGGAGGCACAAGCGCCCTTACGCGCTCGAGGCTCTCCTGGTCGGCCGTTGATACCACCACCAGGTCTTCGTCGAAAAGAAGCCCTTCGACCGCATGCACCGTTTCGTCTGCCTCCGCGCCTTCCTCTGCAAGGTCGGCCTTCGTCAGGATGACCGCAACCTGCGCCCCTGTCTCATGGGCGAGCACGAGCTCCCGTTCGAGGCGGCGGATGTTGGTCTCTGCAAGCGGTTGGGCTATGATCACCCGGTTGAAGTTCGCCGCCAAAACCTGCGGCAAGGCCTGTTCGGTCGGGTCTTTTCGCACAAAGGCGTTTTTCCGAGGAAGTATTTCCGAGATGATCGCCTTGTCGTGCCCCTCGGGCATCTTGATCTTGACCCGGTCGCCGATGACCGCGCGGGCCTTCTCGCCTTTCAAGAGCGCCGTCGCATGCTCGCAGCGATAATCCCCCTCTTCCTCGACGTGCACCAGCGGGTATCCCCTGTCAAGCTTCACGACCCGGCCGACCTTCATTACCTGCGCCTCTCGCGCACGTGGTAGAAGAGCCTCAGCAGGCACAGCCCGACAACCACAATAATGGCTCCCGGCAAGAATGAAAGGATATCGAAGCTGTCGGCGTGCCGGCTTCCTTGGTCGACCACCGAGACGCTTTCGGCATGGAGGTCGGTCTCCCCCTCGTGCTCTGAGCACACGAGATGGAAGACGCCATGCACCTGCAGATGCGTGCCGGTCGTCCCGTACTTGCCGTAGCTTTCGATCTTGGCCGCCTGCTCCTCGGTCATGTAGGCCATCAAGGTCGCGTTCGAGTCAGAGTTGAGCGCCTGCAGGCATATCCACCGGTATTCGCCGTTGACGTCCGCACGCAGGTTGTCCCCGACGACCTCCCCGACGACCTGCACCGTTTGGAGATCGTAATACGAGTCGGCCGTGCTCAGGTCGACGATGCTCGTGTCGTAAAGAAAAGAGCTGTCGGGAAGCTGTTGTGTGTTGACGGCGTTGCCGTCTCCTTCCGCGAAGGCCTTGCCCGGCAAGGCCAGGGCTGCCGACAAGGCGACGAGCACGAGCAGGGCTCCTGGGAGCCAAAGCCGCGTCTTCATGAGGTCTTCCTTAGCCTTGACCGACGTCGCGGCTTCAACGAGACAACGATCTCGACGATGAGCGCCAACAGGGTCACGAACTCAAGACGGCCTGCCCACATCTGGAAGATATAGACGACCTCGAGGCTGACCGGCATGTCCGCCGTCGCCAACCCACAGGAAAGGCCCCCGTTGCTTGTCATGGCCACCGACTCGAAGATCGCCTGGGTGGCCTCATACCCGTGGGCGATGCCGGCAAGGGCGCCGATAAGGTAGGTGATCGCATACAGTGCGAACACGGTCATGGCTTCCTTCACGATGTCGGGCGAGATCACCCTCCTTCCCACGTGGGTGAAGTCGATGACCACGCGTGCCGAATCAGGGGCGAGCGTCTCTTTTATGGTGGCGACTATCGACTTTGCGATCATTCCGATGCGTTTGAACTTGATGCCGCCCGAGGTGCTGCCGGCACTGCCGCCGACCGCCATGACCACCGCAAGGGAAAGGAAGGCGCCTGAGGTCAACGCGGTCGAGAGCTGATTCGCGGTGATGTTTTGGAAGCCCGAGGTGGAAAAAACCGCGATGACCATGAACAGGCCGCGCCTCAACATGGTAGGAAGGTCCGAGAACAGGGTGCTGGCCGTAAGGGCCGAGGCGAAGACCAGCATCATGACGGACAGCCAAACGACCATGGTCCGGATCTCCAGGTCCTTGAAGAAAGCCGCCGTCCTTCCCTTCCATACCTCAAGATACAAGGCGAAGCTTATCGACCCCAAAATCATCAAGAGCATGGCCACTATCTCGATGCCGAAGGAATGGTAATACATGACGCTGTCGCTCATAGGCGTGAATCCCCCGGTCATAAACCCAGAGACTGCAAGCCAAAGCCCTTGCAAGAAGGCGCGGACCGGCTCCATCCCAAGCGTGATGCAGACGGTTCCCATGATCAGCGCCGCTATGGTGATGGCAGCAAGCGAGATCTTCGAGATCAGGCGCGTGGTCTGGATGATGTTGGGAACCACATGCTCGCTGCGCCCCTCAGACGCATACAGGCTCGACCTGACGCGTTTCCCGAAAAGCCCAAACGAGAGCGCCACGACGATCAGCCCCAGGCCCCCGATGAAATGCATGGTGAATCTCCACATGTTGTCGGCGTTCGAAAGGTGGTTGAGGTCTTGGATGATTGCCGCGCCCGTCGTCGTGATTCCTGAAACGCCGTCGAACAGGGCGGTGATGAAGCTGGGATAGTGCCCGGACAGGTACAGGGGGATGGTCCCGATGAGCGCTACGACGATCCAGGCCAGTCCCGTGACCGCCAGAGCCTGTTGCCGGTTAAGCCTGCCCGGCTCTATGTGGAGGAAGCGCAGCGCGGTTCCCACGCAAAGGGAGATGCCGATCGTAACAAGGTAGTGGGAGGCGGGAACCCACTCGCCGGAGAGAATCCCCGTCACAAGGGGGACAAGCATGGCAACCGATGAAAACAATATGAGGATACCCAGGTAATGTCCTATTATTCTCACATCATATAAGGTGAACCGTTGCCACATATAAGCTTGGAACCCGCCTCATAAACGACGGCGTCCCGTATCCGCACCCCTCCCTCGTCTAGAAGAAAATCCTAACCAGCACTATGATCAAACAGAGAAATATCAGGAAGCAAAGGGCGCTCACCAAGACGGTCCCCATGCCGAACAGTGAGGTCTTGAAGGAAGAGCTGCTCTTTCGCTTCGCTTTCTGCATGGAGTCATTCTAGTACATATCGCAGAAAGTAGGTACGCCTAAACGCAGGAGGGGTAAATGGGGGCTCGGTGCCCGGCTTCCTTGGCATCCGCCGGGCAATCGGGGCTGCGTCGCCAAGCAGAGGCCTTTCTTGGCAGCCATTTTTACGGGGCAACAACAGTAATCCAACGATCAGGTAAAACACAAGATATCCGTTTGAAAGTCAGTATACTGGGAAACCAATACGCGCCCGAGGCGCTATTTTTTCTTTGCAACGAACGGTAAAAGACAAAGACGATGGGGGCAGCTATGACGAAAAAGACCTCTTTACTGGTTTTGAAAAGCTTTTTGGCGTTGGCATTGGTAGCAGGGATGTTCTCTCTTGGCATCTCCTCGACGGTCCATGCCGGCAGAGCCTTTGCGGAAGAGGGAGGGTCACCCGCACAGACCCTCCCCGCGACGCCGGCCGGGCAACAGGAAATCTCTATCCTGGCCTTCGACGACCTAGATCCCGCAACCGCCCAACAAGAGGTTCCGCTCGGCGTTCCCCAAGAGTCCTTGGCGCTGCCTTCCTCCTTGCGCGCAACGGTGCTCAACGGCGAAGGGGTCGAAGAGGCACTGCAACTGGAGCCGATCACCTGGGAATGCGCGGATTATCAAGCGGGCATCGCCGGCACCTACGTATTTTTGCCGGTGCTTCCTGAAGGCTATCGCATGGCAGAAGGCATCTTTCTTCCAACCATTACCATAAGCATGGAGGCGGACGGAGAAGGGGCACCGGTTCCCGAGGCAGCAGAAGAAGGAGGTGGGATCTTCGCCCCGATGGCTGTCTTCAACTATACGCCGGCCACCCCTTTTGCAACCATAAAGTCTGAAATAGAGGGGGCGGGCCCCGGGGACGAGTTCTTTTTTGGTTCCGGCTCCTATACCTTCACCGATACCATAAATGTCAGCCAAAACGTGACGATCCGCGGTTCTGTGATACCGGCGATTCCCACCATTACCGGCGTTCAAGGATTCCGCCATTTCAACGTAGCGTCTGGCATTTCCGTCACCTTTGAAAGCCTCCTGTTGCGCGGCCCGGCCGTTCCCTTGGGAAACAACATGAACGGCGGCATCGGCAGCGGCCCAAACTCGACGATCTCCTTGAATCTTATGACGTTTGAGAATAATCACAACAACTTCCCCTCTGCACCGGCCTCACACGGAGGCGCGGTCAATGCAGGCGGGTCTTCATCCGTTACAAACTGTACGTTTTCCGGAAACAGCACTCTTGCGGGAAACGGCGGCGGGTTTTACAACAATGCGCAGTTCACTACCATTTCCGGCTCGACATTCACTTCAAACCAGTCCGGCATCCATGGCGCGGGATCGTACACCGGCCAAGGCTCTGCGTTGATCGACTGCACCTATACGAGCAATGTTTCCTCTAATCGCGGAGGGGGCGCCTACACCTTGCATACTTCGAGCGTCCTCCGATGCGAGTTCGTGTCAAACACCGCTTCCCAGGTCGGCGGCGGCTATTCCAGCGACTCTGCCACGATCTCGACCACCATCACCGATTCTCTTTTCAACGACAACCACGCCGGAGCCTCCGGGGGCGGGGCAGCTGCCATCTTCCCTATAGTGACCGGGTCTGACTTCACCAACAACAGCAGTGGTGCC
>JAVBQH010000109.1:0-9670 GCA_031549175.1 Raoultibacter sp. | reverse complement strand
ACAACGAAGGGATCGCTGCTCACTGCAAAAGAGGAAGCCTTGGTGGAAAAGCTTCGCGCCGAGGACGCATTGAAGAATGCCCAGAATGCGCGCGAGGAATACCAGCGCCGCGCCCAGGAGGCGGTCGCTGCCCAAGCTGCGAAGCAGCAACAGGCGACTGCGGCAACGGGCGGTGCGCCTGCCGAGCCGACCCCTCCAAGCGGAGGCGATCCAATCGACTGGTCGACCGACAAGGCCGCCTTCGTCAACGGCTGGGCCGCACGCATCGATGCCTACCTGGCTGGGTCCCCCATGGCCGGGAAGGGCCGTGCCTTTGCGGAGGCTGCCTGGAACTACGGCGTCGACCCGCGTTGGTCGCCCGCGATCTCCAACACCGAGAGCTCGAAGGGGCTTCATTGCTTCAGGCCTTACAATGCCTGGGGCTGGGGTCAGGTAAGCTGGTCGAGCTGGGACGAGGCGATCGATGCCCATGTGCGGGGCCTTGCCCGTGGCTACGGGGGCACCATAACGGTGGCCGCCGCCCAGAAATACTGCCCGCCCAACTGGCAGCATTGGTATGACGCCACCCTTTCCCAGATGAACACGATCTAGGGCAGGCGCTCTCGCGGGTCCCCTGGACGTACGGCATGATCCCAAGGTCGGAAAACGGCCTTTGCCGAACCCCCCTGCCTCATCCCATCCAAGCTGCTACCGCAGCTTTGAGCGCCGTGCTTTCCAATCGGGCATGACCGAGCCCAAAAGCTCTTTGAACCGGGCGCCGTGGCCTCGTTCTATCAGGTGGCAGAGCTCGTGGACCACAATGTACTCGAGGCATTCCGGCGGATACTTCGCCAACTGTATGTTGAGGCAGATCCGGCCTGTCTTCGGGTTGCAGCTCCCCCAACGGCTCGACATGTTGCGATAGGCAAGCTTTCCTGCCCTCACGCCGAGGGCAGCCTCCCACTTTTCGACCAGGGCGGGAGCCGCATCTTCGACAGCCGTCCGCCACGCTTGTATCTCCTCGGGCGAAGCCTCGGTAGGGGCGGTCATGGCAAAGGTTTCGAGCGCCTCTTGTTTTCTCGCAATCCAGCCGCTCTTCTCTTGGACAAAAGCGGCGACCGCTTCTTGGCCGACCCAATACGGCGCCGAGGCCTCGATGTGCCCGTCAGGCGCCTTGACGCGCAGGTTGATGTTCTTGACCCGCTTTTTCGTGAGCACCACCCTGATGCCGCCGACCATGAATTCCGTGGTGTTGCCCGGCCGCCTTCCCCTAGCCATGGCCCGCCTCCAGCTTTCGCGCGAACTGGACCAGGAAGAATGCCGTAAGGCAGGCCGTCGTCGCCTCCGCAACGGGGAAGGTCATCCAGACGCCGAGCATCCCCCAAAGCGACGACAGCACGAAGATGAATACGGCTATTGCAGCAAATCCCCTGATAAGTGTGATGGCCATACCACGCCCTGGCTGTTCGACCGAGCTGAAGAAGGCCGCCGAGACGATGTTTATCCCGGCGAAGAGGAACCCGGTGAAATAAATGCGCATGCCCCAGGAGGCAAGCTCGGTAAGGTGCGGGTCGCGGTCTCGGTTGAACGCGTCTGCCAAAGGCTCCGCGCCGAAAAGCACGACCAGGAGCAGCACGACAGCGATCCCGAGGGCCGTTGCAAGCGAGTAGCGGAGCACCTTCGTTAGCTCCCTTTTCTGCCCAAGCCCATAGCAGCGGCTTGCAAGCGGCTGTATACCCTGGGCAAGCCCGACGAAAAGCGCATTGCCCACAAAGGCGAGGTTGGCGACGATGCCATAGGCCGCCACCCCCCGCGTGCCCTCGAAGGAAAGGATAACCCAGTTGAAGACGAAGAGCACGAGCCCAGCAGATATCTCGACGACAAACGAGGAGAAGCCGAGCGCAGAGATATGGCGGATCGACCGGAAGTCCGGCGCCGCCTTTATCGGCCGGAAGCTCGCGCGCCTCCTGATGAAATGCAGGCTTAATATCGCCATGCCGATGATCGGGGCCAGACCGGTGGCGAAGGCGGCCCCGAACATTCCCCAATCCAATACCAGGACGAAGAGGTAGTCGAGCGCGATATTCATCAAGCTGCCCCCCAGCATCGAGGCCATGGCCAACTGGGGGCTGCCGTCGTTTCGGACAAAGGGAAGCAGGATGTTGTTTGCCAGGAAGAAAGGCGCAAAGCTGAAAATGGTCGTCAGGTAGACGACCGTGCCTCCGGTGGTCTCGGAATCCGCCCCCAGCAAAAAGGAGAGCGGGGATGCGAAGCCGATTCCGGCGACACCTAAGACCGCCGCCGCGGCTGCTGCCATATACAAGGCGTTCATGAAGGTCCCGCACGCTTCCCGGACCTTTCCCTGGGCCTTCCTGATCTGGAACTGCGTTGCCCCGCCTATGCCGATCATCAGGCCGATCGCCTGCATGACCATGTAGAGCACCAGGGCAAAGTTGAGTGCTGCAAGCCCCTGGACGCCGACGCCGACGGCTATGAAGTAGGTGTCGGCAAGGATATAGCACGAGATCCCCACCATGCCAAGGATGTTAAGGGAAACGTAACGGCCGAACTGGGCCTTGATCGAGCCCTGGCTCATAGGTCGACGACGATCCCGTAGGCGAGGTTGCGCGCGATGCCGAACTCCTCCGTCAGGCAGCGCGCCATGTCTTTGGTTGACAGCGTGCCCTCCGCCTTGAGTTCACGCCCACGCTGGGCGGCTGCCTCGAGGGCTGCCGCCTGCCCCGCCTGCTGCTCTTCGCTGCCAGGTGCGTCGATTACTATAACGACCTCGCCTTTTATCCCGGCGTCCTGATCCCGGCGGGAAAACTCCAGAAGGCAGGCCGCGGAGGGCGCCCGGAAAACCTCTTCGTGCAGCTTCGTCAACTCACGGCAGACGGCAAGGTCACGCGCCGGAAACACCTTGGCGATAACCTCGAGTGCTGCGACCAGCCTCTTCGGGCTCTCATAGAAGACGAGTACCGCGTCGAGAGGGGCAAGTGTTTGCAGGATGCCCTCGCGCGCCTGGGCCTTCCGCGGGAAGAAGCCGCCGAAATAATAGTGCGGGCAGGCAAACCCGCTTGCAACATAGGCCGTCACGCCGGCCGAGGGCCCGGGCAGTACCTCGATTGCCGTGCCTGCCGCACGCGCGGCGGCGATCAGGCGTGCCCCAGGGTCTGATACCCCCGGCATGCCGGCGTCGCTGCAGTAGGCGATCACCTCCCCTTCCAGAACCCGTTTGAGTATCCCGGGGATCTTTTGGGCAAGGCTTGCCTCGTCAAGGCGCTCAAGCCTCTTCTCTATGCCGTATGCTGCAAGGAGCCGGCCGGTCACCCGTGTGTCTTCGGCGCATACCGTATCCGCAGCGCGCAGGGCGTCGAGCGTGCGGGCGCTGATATCCCCCAGGTTGCCGAGCGGGGTCGGGCAGATGCTCAAAACCCCTTTGCGGGGCGCGGCCTCTTTTGCCATGATTTCTATCTCCTCCTGTTCAAGGGGCATTGCCTTACCATGAGGAAAGCAGTCCCTCGTAAGCGCTTAAGGCTTCGGCCTCGCGCGTGCGGTCCTTCGAGCAGTAAAATGCCTCGAATTCCGTTGCCGGCTTGCAGAAGCTTCCGTCAACCTGATCAAGGCCGCCTGGATGGAAGAGCAGCTCCAAACCCCTTCCTTCCCGTTCCGCTTTTTTTACGAGCCTTTCAAGCAGGGATTTGGTGCAGACATGGTGCATGCGCCCAGACATTACCACCCCGGCGAAAAGGGCGCTTTTCTCAGGTGCTTCCGGAAAGAGCCTTTTGTCCCGTTGCCAGAGAGCCTTCAAGGTCAATGCCTTGACCAGGTTGATCGGACGCACGAAGCGCCAGATGGCAGGCGTTGCAAGGTAGGGGGAAAGCGGCTCGGCGGGTATTCTTAGATGCTCGATCCGGGCTTCGCAGCACACAGCAGCATCGAGCACGGCTGCGAAAGCGAGGGGTACCATATGGAAATGCTGGTGGCTGTCGATTCGGAGCCGATCCCTGCATTCGGGGAAGGCCGCGAGGAAGCGTTCGATTTGGGCAGAGAGCTCGGTGGCAAGCTGCATTCCAAGGGTTTTTCGGGATGGCGAGAACGACGCTTTGACCAGGTCTGCAAAATGAAGCTTGAACACCCCTTCGGCATCGACGAGAAGGGGCACCGTGCCCACGTCCGCAACCGGCCTGCCCTCGAAGATGTTCAGGTGGATGCCGACCTTGGGTGCCTGGCCTGTTTGATTCGATTTGACAAGCTGGGCGCATTCCGAAAAGCAAGGACTGTTGGCGAAGGCGCTGATGCTGTTCAAGGCGCCTTGGCCGCCACAACCGGTGCACCGCGAAAGCATCGACCGCGCTTGGTCTGGCGTTATCCCATAGTCATCTGCATGGACTATCAGCCTCACGTTCGTCCTTTCATTGCATTTCTTTGAAACACTTGTGTAAACTCTCGGTATGGGCGCTCTGAGCAAAATAACCGTATCGTTGCAATGATAAACTACGTTTTGAACGCCAGAAAGCTGAGGATCAAACCCGCATGCATGTTTCATTGATTATCCCGTGCTATAACGAAGAACAGAATCTTCCAGCTTTCTTTGCTGCGGTGACCTCTGAGTTTGAAAACCATGGGAAGACGACCGAGCTGATTTTCGTAAACGACGGAAGCGCGGACAACAGCATGGGGGTCTTGAAGGACCTGGTCGAATCCTATTCCAAAACGGGAAATCCCGATATCGAGTTCCACGTACTTGAGCTTTCCCGCAACTTCGGGAAAGAGGCGGCGATGTTTGCCGGGCTTGAGCACAGCACCGGCGACTATATCGGCTTCATAGACGCCGACCTCCAGCAAGACCCGCGAACGGCCTGCATGATGCTGGGCTTTCTTGAAGAGCACCCCGACTTCGACTGTGTCGCCGCCGTCCAAAGCGCCCGGAAGGAGTCTCTGTTCCTGCGCGCCTGCAAAAAGGTCTACTACCGGACTTTCAACCGCCTGGGGGAAACGCAGCTTCTTCCCCATTCGAGCGATTTTCGCCTGTTTACCAGGCAAGTTGCTGAAGCCGTGTTGGAGCTGCCTGAGTACTACCGTTTCTCAAAAGGGCTTTTTGCCTGGATCGGCTTCAACACCCACGTCATCCACTATGCTCCGGAATCGCGGATGAACGGGAAGAGCAAATGGCCGTTCAGGAAGCTTGTCTCCTATGGATGGAACGGCATCCTGGCTTTTTCTACCTGGCCTTTGAAGCTGATCATGATCTGCGGCGTTATCCTTGCGCTCATTGCGCTCGGCATGTTGTTCTACGACATCTTTGAAAAGGTCGCCTTCAACTACGACATCCCCCCGTTCCAACTTGTCCTTTACTTCGTCCTCATCCTTGGCGGGATACAGATGATCGTCATGGGCGTCTTCGGCGAATACATGGCCCGCACCTACATCGAGGCGAAAAGGCGTCCCCCCTACATTTTGAGAAGCGAATATTCGTCGAGTGCCTCAAAGCCATATGAAAAAGACTCGTAAGGCATCGCTCACTTCCTTCGCCCCCCACATCCTTCTTCTCGCACTCGGGGCTGCCTTCCTGTTGACCGACGCCTTTCATGGCAACATCTGGTTCGATGAAAGCTATTCGGTGGCAATCGCAAACCATTCCTTTGCCGACATCTGGACCATCGGATCGGCCGACGTCCACCCCGTCCTTTATTATTGGGCTTTGCATGCCTTAAGCCTGTTCACCGGCGAGAGTATCCTTGCCTTCCGTTTGTTCTCCATTCTCGGTGCGCTTGCTCTCGCCTTGTTGGGCCTGACCCATATCAGGCGACTCTTCAGTGCCCGTGCGGGAATGCTGTTCTCCTTCCTTGCGCTTTTCACCCCGTATATCGCGATTATGGCCGTCCAGATACGCATGTACTCGTGGATCACCTTCTTTGTCATGCTGTGCGCCTTGTATGCCTATCGGATCTATGCGGCCCTTCAAGCTGCTGAACAGGGTGTGCGGCACACCGGTATCGCCGGGGCGGACGCGCGGGCCGTGCCTGTGCACTGGTGGATAATCTTCTTCGCATCCTGCCTGGTAAGCGCCTATCTGCATTATTTTGGAGTGATCAGCGCGTTTGCGGTTGCCCTCATGCTCTTCGTGTATCTGGTGCTGCACCGTAGGCAGACAGGGCATGCCTTGAGGACCTTTGCCGTCGGGGCGGTGGCGGTCGTTGCATGTTATCTGCCTTGGCTGCTCATCCTTGTCGGCCAGCTTTTTGTCGTGTCCGGGACCTACTGGATCCACCTGGTCTTCCCCTTGACGGTCATCGAAATGGCGGCCTACCCCGTGTATACAAGCCAGATGTCCTTCGCGCTGCAGGGCGCCTACGGCCTTGCGCTGCAGGTCGTATCCTGGGTGCTCACCTTGGCGCTTGTGGCTATCCTCGCAGTTATAGCAATCTCGCTCATAAGGCGCTTCCTGCGGACAAGGCCTGCGAACCCTTCCCGGGAGGGCAGGCACAAGAAGCTCCTCACCCCTTCCCAATGGCCTCCTTGGGCCTTGGCGCTGGGGTTCTATCTTTTGGTGGTGGTGCTTGCCGTCGTGCTGTCGGTAGCGGCGCGGGCGCCTATGCTGTATTACCGCTACCTGTTCATTGCGATAGGGCCGTTCCTTCTTTGCGGGGCGCTGTTGTTGTCGAAAGTCAGGCAGCCTTCCCTTCTTGCGGGGTTTTGCACCATATACCTGGTATTTTCCTTCTTCAACCAAGGACTTTTGATCAAGGATGACTATTCGGCGGACAACCAGGCGCCGCTCGACTACTTCAGCGAGCAGGCAGGATCGGGAAAGTTGGTCTTGTCGTCCGATATAGGCATCGAAGGGGTCACGGCGGTCACCTTCCCCGATATCCCCCAGACCTACCTTGACTGGCAGCCGGGCAATTGGGGGCAGGCCTACGATGCCTACGCCCCCACCTTGAGTTCGGTCAAGACCTGGGGTGATGCGCTCGACGACTACCATGGTCAATTCATTGTGCTCGGGGGCACGGAAACCAGGGCTATGCCGGTATCCGTCGGAGACATCGTCGACAAATATCAGGCAACGGTCGTGAAGTCGGAGACCTTCTACCGGCCTTATGAGAAGACCTGGTTCACCATCACTACCCTTGAGAAGGCCTAAGGACTACACGGCCTTCAGTTCCTCGGTTTCCACTTCCAAGACCCCCATCTGCTCGCTTTCAGGCATACGGTGCTCTGACTGGACGAAGGTATCGCGTGCGCTGCGGGCTTCGTCCACCTTTTCGGCAAGATTTGCCTTTGCAACCGATATCATAAGCTTGATCCGGTTGAGCTGGTTCACCTCTGAAGCGCCCGGATCATAGTCGACCGCCACGATATTGCTCGTGGGATAACGGCGGCGCAGCTCCTTGATCACAGCCTTTCCCACCACGTGGTTCGGCAGGCAGGCAAAAGGCTGGGTGCAGACCACGTTGGGCGCCCCCGTCCTGATAAGCTCGACCATTTCCGCCGTCAAGAGCCATCCCTCACCCATCGAATTGCAAAGGCTCAGAATCTCGCCCGCATATTCGGCAAGCTCGAAGATATCCGCGGCCGGCTCGAAGCGGCTTGATTTCTTGAGGGCCTTCGTGATCGGGGCACGGAACTTGCCGATGGCCTCCAAGGCAACCTTCGAACCGGCCGCCCCTTTGGCGCTGCGGCCAAGCGGGTCCTTCTGGAATATCGCGCCGGCGATCCCGAAGAGGAAGAACTCGGTGAGGCCGGGCACGACCGCCTCGCAGCCTTCGGCCTCGATAATATCGATGATCTCATTGTTCGCCGTTGGATGGAACTTCACGAGGATCTCCCCCACCACGCCGACGCGCGGCTTGGTGCCCTCCCCCTGCAAGGGAATGGTATCGAAGTCCTCGACGACCTTCTTCACCGTCTGTTTGAACCGGCTTCGTTTCTCGCCTTCCTTCAACTGTGCCTTACAGGTGTCCATCCAATGGTCGTATAACCGCTCGACACTGCCCGGCTCTACTTCGTAGGGGCGCGTGCGGTAGAGGCACTGCATCAGCAGATCGCCATATAATATTGCATATATTGCCTGGTAGAGCATGGGCATGGTGATCTTGAACCCAGGATGGTCCCCGTCGAGGTTCTTCGAGTTCAATGAAATAACGGGAATATGCTCAAGCCCGATCGAGGCCAACGCCTTGCGTATAAGAGAGATATAGTTCGTGGCGCGGCAGCCGCCGCCTGTCTGGGAGATGATGACGGCCAGTTTGTCGGTATCGTACTTGCCGGAGGTCACCGCCTCCATGATCTGGCCTGTTGTGAGGATCGAAGGATAGCAGATATCGTTGTTGACGAACTTCAGCCCGGCATCAACCGCACCGTGGTCCACCGAGGGGAGCAGCTCTAGATTGTACCCATAACGATGGAAGATCGGCATAAGCAGCTCGAAGTGGATAGGCGCCATCTGCGGTGCCAGGATCGTCCACCCCTCTTCCTTCATCTGCTCGGTATAGACCGCGCGGGGGAATTCGGTGGAGCTTGCATCGCGTTGTTTGAACTGGGCGATCTCGCGTGCTGCCTCGGCCTCCCGCTGCCCGGTCTTGGCCTCGATCCGCGCCTCGACCTCTTCAGCGAGCACCTGCCCAACGATGTCGCCGACGGGACAGCCGCGGTTCATGGCGTCCTGTTCGGCCACTTCGTCTGCCTGGTCTTTGAGCGCTGCAAGAAGCGAACGAACACGAATTCGCGCCGCTCCCAGGTTCGAGACCTCGTCGATCTTCAACACGGTATAGACCTTGCCCGAGGCCTCGAGGATCTCTTGAACCTGATCGGTCGTCAAGGCATCAAGCCCGCAGCCGAAGCTGTTGAGCTGGATCATATCGAGGTCGTGGCGCTCGGTCGCCACCTTGGCGGCGGCAAACAGGCGGGTATGGTACATCCACTGGTCGAATAGGCGGATGGGGCGTTCGAGCACGCCGAGGTGCGAAATGGAATCCTCCGTGAGCACAGCAAGTCCGAAGCTTGTGAGAAGCTCAGGAATTGCATGGTTGACCTCGGGGTCGACGTGGTAGGGGCGCCCTGCAAGCACGATGCCGTGCGTGGCGGTCTCCTCCATCCAGGCGAGGGTCTCCTCGCCCTTCTTCCGGATGTCGTTTTTGAAGGCCTCGTCCTCTGCCCAGGCGGCCTCGACGGCAGCATCGATCTCCTTTTGGCTCGGGGCCTTGCCATAACGGGACATGAGCTCCTTGTTGTTTTGGACGAGCTCGACATACAGGCGCTTTTTGAGGTGGTCCTTCTTGTCGTAAGGCAGGAAGGGGTTTAAGAAGGCGATTTCGCTTTGTTGCAGTTCGTCGACGTTCAGGCGGAGAGCTTCGGAGTAGCTCATGACGATCGGGCAGTTGAAGTGGTTGCGCGCGCCTTCGTCTTCCTTGCGCTCGTATTTCGAGCAGGGCATCCAGATGAAGTCGAGGTCCCGCTCAAGCAGGTCCATGATGTGCCCGTGGGAAAGCTTTGCCGGATAGCAGACCGATTCCGAGGGCATGCTCTCGATGCCGGCCTCATAGGTCTTCTTCGTCGATGGGTCTGATATCTCGACCCTGAAGCCGAGTTCGGTGAAGAAGGTGAACCAGAAGGGGTAGTTCTCGTACATGTTGAGCGCGCGCGGGATGCCAAGCGTCCCCCGTTCAGCCTTTTCACGTGGCAGCGG
>JAVBQH010000009.1:0-25464 GCA_031549175.1 Raoultibacter sp. | reverse complement strand
TATCGTGCATTGCCTGCAATGCGGCGCTTGTGCTTCCGTCAGGAGGTCCTACGGCAGCCGTTTTGCATGGGAATATGCAATGGTTTGAAAATCGAGGGCAGATAAGTGGGCGCGCCCTTGTCGCCGCCGGGGTTTTCACCGTGGCGGCTTGGGTGATGAGTCTGACGCTTGGTCAGATCCTTTTCCCTTAGTTCTTCATATAGATATTGTTTTATCGATCACTAGAAAGAGGTACAAATGGACTTCAAGCTCAGCGAGGAGCAGGAACTTTTGCTCGAAAGCCTTGATGAATTGATGGAACGCGAATGCTCGCCGGAGTATGTGCGCAATTGTGACGAGGAAGGCCGTTTCCCTGTGGAATTCGCACAGGCTTTGGTCGACAGCGGGTTTGGCCTTTTGGGTATCCCCGAAGAATGCGGCGGAGTACCGGTCGACACCTTGACACTCATGCTGGTAAAAGAGCGCCTGATGCGTAACGGTGGTCCCATCTGCTTGTTCACGCAGCCCTTTATTGTCGATACAGTCTTGTGTTACGGAAGCGAAGAGCAGATAGCTGTGACTATGGAGGCAGTCAAGGTCGGTCAGATTGCCCACTGCTCTGGGTTCACAGAACCTCAAGCAGGTTCTGACACCAGCAGCCTGGCAACCACCTTTACACGCAAAGACGGGAAAGTGTATATCAATGGACAGAAGTCTTTTATCACTAATGCGGATATTGCGCCCTACATGATGTGTCTGACTCGAGATCCCTTGCTAGAAGATCCAAAAAAAGCGTTCACCACCTGGTGGCTCCCTCTTGATGCAAAGGGAGTAAAAGTCGTCCCCCTTGAAAAAACTGGCTGGCATATGACCAAGACCTGCGAGGTTTATCTCGACAATGTCGAGCTTGAAGAAAAAGACATCTTTGGTGTGGAAGGAGAGGCACTGAAGCAAACTATGAAGAACTTCGAGGTCGAGAGGCTTTTAATGGCCTCTCAGGCACTGGGATCTGCAGAATGCGCTTACTTGGATTCCGTCAACTATGCCAATCAACGCGTGCAATTCGGGAAACCCATCGGCAGCTTTCAACTGATCCAGCAAAAGATCACCAATATGGCCATAAAGATCGAGAATATGAAAGGCCAGGTCTACAAATGTGCTTGGATGCATGACAACGGATGCCCCATCCGCAACGAATCTGCCATGGCAAAGCTGTACTGTGCACAGGCTGCCAACGAGGTCATCGATGACGCTCTGCAGATCATGGGTGGAATCGGCTACACCAACGACTGCCGAATCCAGAGGCTTTGGCGAGATACGCGCGTTTCCCGTATCGGTGGCGGCACAGACGAGATTATGTATCACGTCGCAGGACGTGGTTTGCTCAAAGAACTGAAGAGCATGTGATAGATGATGTGTCAGACGAGACAAATAGATGGAAGAAGGCCCAGATATGTTTGAACCTATTGAAGATCTTATTGCTGAACAGGTTCAGGTCGATAAACTGGTTTCCGGTTTCAGAGGAGAGGACTGGAAGCAACATGCATCGTTCTGTACTACTTGGACATTCAAAGACGTCATAGCGCATGTGGCTCTCTTTGATTATTGCGCCGTTGAGCTAATTAACGGGAGAGGCGAAACGGTTGGAGAAGTGGGGCAGGCATACTCGGGGCGTGACGAGCACTTCAAGCTCGATGTTTGGCAAAACCGTACCGGCGAGGAAGCTCTCTCATGGTGGCGCGAACAACGGACACTGATGGTCGCGGAGCTTATCCGATCCGATCCCAAAGCCCGCATACCCTGGGCACCAGGGCTCCCCATGTCGACAAGATCGCTCTGCTCTGCTCGCCTCATGGAGTTGTGGGCTCACAGCGTCGACATTTATGATGCCTTGAGCATTGAGCCTGTGGTCGAGGATCGCATCGCTTCCACCTTGTTCCTATCTTGGCAGGGCAGGCCAAACCAGTACCGAATAAACGGATTCGAGACGCCTGATACACCGATGTACCTCGAGTTGGTTCTCCCCTCAGGTGCTTTGTGGGCAAAAGGAGACTCGCAGGCAGAAAACCGCATTATCGGCAAAGCGAAGGATTGGGCGCTCGTTTCGATCCGTCGTCGGAACTGGAGAGACACCGATTTAGAGATAACGGGTGACGAGGCGCGTCGTTATGCCTCGATCGTGCAAACCTATGCTGGGGAAGCAGAGGCCTGTCCTCCTGCCAAAAGGCAACGTTAGATCGATATTCGAATTGAAAGAGGAGATCGAAGGATAGCGAAATGGTAGAACAGAATAAAACAGTGTATCGAGAAATCCTCGGCGAAGGCATCAGGACGATTGTGCTCAACCAGCCTGAAAAGCGAAATGCTATCTCGGCAGACATGATGGATATGCTCCGGGATTATCTGATAGAAGCCGATTCTGACGACGAGACCCGTGTGCTCATCCTAAAAGGTGCTGGTGATACTTTTTCAAGTGGAGGAGATCTGAGCCAAAACACAGGCGCGATCCGACCCGAAGACAATCGCCGGATGTTGCGGCACTACATCAGAACCGTCCAAGCAGTGCGACAGGTCTCAAAACCGATAATCGCCCAGGTTGACGGCTATGCCGTGGGGGGAGCTTTTGCGCTTGTGCTTGCGTGTGACTTGATATGCGCCTCTGAACGCGCTTTTTTTGTTCCTGCCTTCTGCCAGGTTGGTATCATTCCAGAAATGGGCATGATGAAATTTTTGCCAGAATTGGTCGGCTTGCAAAAAGCAAAAGAGATCCTCTTTTTTGGAGGTTCTTATTCGGCTGCGCAGCTGCAGGATATGGGCCTGTTGAATCGTGTGTTCCCAGATGCTGCCCTTGAAACTGAGACTCTTGCTTTTGCCCAGAGACTTGCAGAGATGCCTGAAACCTCAATCCAGATCACAAAGGGAATCATGAATTCAATTGCCGACAGCAATCTCCATGCGGTTCTTGAAGCAGAGGCGACGGCCTCTCCCTTCTGTACGACAACGCAGGCATATACAAGTATGAAGGAAAGCTTTCGAGGTGAGAGGTAACCAATGAGCCATGTAAATGTTGTAGAGCCCTTCTTGGAAAGCGTTGCGGCCTTTCCAGATAAAACTGCGCTTATTTATCAGGAGAGAAACTATACGTATACAGAGTTGAATGCTCGCGTAAACACGGCCGCTACTCTGCTTCAGGAATTCGGAGTTCAGAGCGGTATGAAAGTTGCCTACCTGCTACCCAACTGCAACGAGTTGATCGAGGTATATTATGCCCTTCAAAAAATTGGAGCAGTTGCAGTGCCTCTCAACACCAGGCTCATAGAGCCTGAGATAGCGTACTTGCTCGCCGCTTCAGATGCTTCCGTACTGGTGTATGGTGCTGATTTTGAACAGAAGGCCAAAAGAGCGATTTCGTCGCACGAGAAGAAAGTTGTCTCGATCTGCGTCGGGGGAATTCAAAATGGGAGATGCATTTTTGAACAGGCGATGGTGAGGCAGACACCTACCGAGCCCGAACTCTTTAAGCAAGCTGACTCGCTTTCACGCATACAATACACCGGTGGGACTTCTGGCTGTCCAAAAGGTGCTGCACGAACCCATAGGGCTGATCTTGTTGAGTTTAAGGCTATCCTCGAATCAAATGATTTGGCCAAAAACCCCGACAACGTGGTCTTGATCCAATGCCCGATCGAGCATCACGGAGGCCATAGCTGGTTTACGATAAGTTTTGCTGCAGGCGTGACGGTAGTTTTATGCGGAGCCTTCGATGCCGAAGAGATACTTGCTGCAATCGAGCGATATCATGTTACTTATATGATACTGCTGCCGCCGACAAGCTACGCCCGCCTGCTTTGTCACCCAAAGGCCGACTCCACCGATTTCAGCTCTTTGCGGTTGTTGCAAAGCTCGGCAGGCGGCACGACCGAAGAAATTATCGAGTTGATTTACCGTAAGATACCTCATGCAGTCTTGAATTATGGATGGGGTCAGTCCGAAAGTGGAGCTGGGACAAGTTTAAAGATCACGCGTGAGATGCTTGAGCAGGGGGCACCTGAGATAGAAAGCGTCGGCAAACCAATGAAGTATGCAGAGATGAAGATCGTAGATAAAAAAGGCAACGATGTGCCTGATGGAGAGGTTGGCGAAGCGCTTTTTAGGTCGGAGGCGGTGATGAGCGGCTACTATAATCACGGAAAACTTGCCACCTATACTTTGATCGAAGACGGTTGGCTGAAAACCGGCGACCTCATGATACGCGACGGACAAGGTTATTATTACGTGAAGTCGCGTATGAGGGATCTTATCAAGTCAGGCGGAGAGAACGTTTTTGTCGCTGAAGTTGAAAATACCATTCTCAAGCATCCGGCGGTTGAAGATTGCGTCGTATTCGGCATCGATGACATTGTGCTTGGCGAAGCGGTCTCTGCCGTCGTGCAACTTAGACCTGGAGAACAGCTCAGCCTCTCAGACTTACAAGAACATTGTAAGAAATACATCTCCAGCTATAAAAAACCGCGACAAGCTGCATTTGTCAAACATATCGAACGAGATGACGCTGGAAAAGTCCGCAAGACAGCATTGATTGAAACATATCAAGAGCAATTTGAAAAAGAGGCAAGAAAGATATGCCTGGAAGATCGAGAAGCAGAGACATCATAGTATATTTAGCAAAAATCGTGCTAATAGTAAACAATAATTAGTAGTTAGAAATTTACATAAAACAACTATAAGCTTCAATGGCGTATCAGCATCTTTAGAAGAAATGATGATATGCTTATTGACGGAATGGAAGATTCAGAAAGTCGTTGTGAGGACGATGGCGGGCACTGCGCAGACTGTTCGGCTTGACCCCCAGATCGGGGTATCCGCGCGTGCCAAATCGAACCTGGCGCCGACTGCTATCCAAAGCCTCGAAGTGCTTTCCTTGCCGGTTACCTCACTTACCACCTATATCAACTCGATGGTCGAGCAGAACCCTCTCTTGGAACTTGATTTTGAAAAAGAGATGCTCGAGTTTGAACAGCTTCCTACTGCCAGCACGGAAGAAGATGGTGTTGGTCAAAATGACGAGTTCAATGAAGAATGCCATGATCGCTTTGCTTTGCAAAGCCTTGGTGAAACCCGACCTTTCGACCTAGATTGCCTCCAAGAGGGCAGGGTTGATGTCGATACCCTCCAAAGCTATCTGCATATTCAAGCTGCTCAGTTTACCTACAGCAAGGCGCAAGAGTCAGTCTTGGACAGTATAATTGAAAGCATTGATGACAATGGTTACTTCCAGGGCAGTTTAGCCTTGTTATGTGAGCAGGAGAATCTAGACATAATAGTGGGCGAGGCCGTGCTGAGTGATGTGCAGAGCCTGTTGCCAAGGGGAGTTGGTGCGCGAACCCTGAATGAATGTCTTGTGCTGCAGCTTGACCCAGACTATGAGCATTATCATTGCCTCAAGGAGATTGTCTTGTCGCGCCTTGATGATATAGCGTATAACCGCCTCTCAAAACTTGCAAAAGACTACAAGCTACCCCTTGAGACTTTATATGAAATTCGTCGGCTGATCACATGTCTTGACCCTCGTCCTGGCTCTGCGTTTGCTTTGCAGGCAAAAACGGTATACATCGTGCCTGACCTGTATATAAAAAAAGAAGGAAACAATTTTTCTGTGCAAGTTGTCGGACAGGATATCGGCTCCGTGGTGCTCAACAACGACTATATGAATATGCTTCGCGGGGGCAAATCTGACGAAGCCACTCGGAAATGGCTAGAAACCAAACATAACCAAGCACTTCTATTGCTCAAGAGTATTCATCAGCGCAAACAGACGCTCTATCGTTTCGGTAATCTACTTGTTGAGGCGCAGTATGAATTTTTCTGTTATGGGGAGGCTCGACTTAGACCTTTGACGATGCAACAGGCTGCGGATGCCCTTGGCCTTCATGTCTCAACCGTAAGCAGAACAGTTCAAGGAAAACATGCTTTGACGCCATGGGGGGTGTTTCCTCTCAAGTTCTTTTTTTGTAGTGCACTTGGTTGTACTCAACCCGATCGTAAAACGACGATTTCTTCTCGGGCAATCAAAGATAGAATCAAACACCTGATACAAAAGGAGAACCCTTCGAAGCCGATGAGCGACAACTCGATTACCTTGCTCTTAAATGAGGAGGGTGTCGACATCAAGAGACGCACGGTGGCAAAATATCGAGAAGCTTTAGGGATTGGGTGTCGGACAAAACGCCGTCAAGAAGCGATGAGGAGTACAAGGTGATATATAATCGCGAAAAAACTCTCGAGGCTTGGAAGGCCTTTGTGAGTTCAGGTATCTTGCTTGAAGAAAATGTTCGACCTGAGGTTGCACGATCATGGCTCCGCTGCAAACAGGCTGGAGTCAACCCCTGGTCCACCGATTTTCCTGAAAGAAACGATATTATGCTCAAGGAAAAACGTGAGCGCTTTGAGCGTTCACTTAAGGCAACGGAACCGGTCATGAAGTTTCTCGTCGCCTTGCTAGAAGCCAACGTTTCTCTCATGGATGGTGAGAATTTTGTCTTTGAGCTTTTGTCCCCTTTGGGATCTTATCCTCTTACGTATGGCACGTTTATGCGCGAGGAAGAGGTAGGTACCGGCAATGCGACGATAGTTGCCTACGAAAAAAAACCTATCCGCGTTGATAGCTTCGAACAATACCGTGCGATATCGCAAAGATATTCTGGGGTAAGCGCACCGTTTCTCAATAAAGAAGGAAAATACTACGGAGCCCTCAATATTAACAGCCCCTTGGCGGCGCTCCCTGCAAGTGCACTCGATCTTTGCACGAAGGCGACCGATCTTTCAAGCGAGTTGCATTGGGCAGGAAGCAGAGCCCACACAATTCTTGCTACGACCGAGTTCTTTCGGCCTCTTCTGCTTTTGTTTGAAGATCCCGTCGTAGTGCTTGATATGAAAGGGAACATCCTTACAGCTAATGGACCGATGCGTGCATATTGTCCATCGTGGGAAGATTTTCCTTATGGATCACAATCGCTTGATGCCTATTTAAGTAAAAAAAATTCTGCAGAGGAAATAGTTGCTTTGTCTGAAAAACCGGGGGAAGCCGTTCCTATCCATTTTACAAAAGAGAATATCAAGGGCAGTTTCGATCTCAACCTGGCTAGATGCAGTCGAGTTGAGCTCGAAGACGTGGACCCTTTTGTTGTTTGCGTCTTTCACGAAGGGAACCTCAGCAAGCCTTCACAAGGCCGTGTAGCAGACAAGGTCTCATCGGGAAACCTTTCGACGCTTGGCATGGCCGACTATATCGGCGAAAGCGAGGAGTGGAGGCAGGTTGATTCTGTTGTACAAAAAGTAGCCTCCGTAAATACCAATGTCTTGTTGCTTGGTGAGACAGGCACAGGTAAGGAAGTGGTAGCACGGGCGCTTCATCGCCGAAGCGGAAGAAAAGGTGAATTTGTTGCTATCAACTGCGGCGCAGTGCCGCGTGACCTTTTGGCGACAGAGCTTTTTGGATATGAGGGCGGAGCTTTTACGGGTGCACGCGAGACGGGGTCTATTGGAAAATTCGAATACGCAGACAAGGGAACGTTGTTTCTGGATGAGATTGGAGAAATGCCTGTTGATATGCAGGTTAGTATGTTACGTGTATTGCAAGATCAAAGTATTACACGGCTTGGTTCAAACAATCCCAAACCGCTGGACGTTCGTGTGATTGCCGCAACAAACCAGAATATTCAGCAACTTATAGAGGAGAAAAAGTTCAGGTCGGATCTCTATTTTCGTCTCAGCTTGGTTGAGATCACGCTCCCTCAATTGAGAAGAAGGACAAGCGACATCGCTCTCCTTGTTGACTTTTTCAACAAGGAGCTTTCTACGGCTCTCAATCTTCCGCTTTCCCCCTTTCCAGAAACCACCTTGAAGGCGATGACATTGTATAGCTGGCCAGGAAACGTACGCGAGTTGCGAAATATGGTGGAGCGAAGCCTTATCATGCAAGGCGAAGGCGCCAATATCGGCATCAATTCGCTCCCCCCTTATATAGGAAATTCAATCCATGTTGTTATGCCAGACTTTGAATCAGTAAAAGGCAGCCGAGATATCGGGTCCACCAGTCAAGAGTCACAATTGAATGAGCTAGAAACCGCTGAATCTCTTATCAAGGATGCAGCGAGCCTCACCGAATTAATCGGAAAGCATAAGGGTAGCATCTTGGGAGCTGCTCAGGAAGCCGGCGTTTCCTGTGAAGACCTCTGCAAGCTTCTTGATATATTTCATCTTGAAATCTACGTGACCCCTACAAGGAAAAAAGTAAAACAATAAATTCAGCGTTTGGCACAACCGAGAAACAGTCTGACTCTGTTTCTCGGTTGTGCCAGTCAATATTCGGTGCATTCTCCCCATGGGTTATGAACTTCTGCGCCGGCGGCAGCGCAGAAAGCATCGAAGAGAACCTGGTTGTCTTCGAGGTATTCAGGATGCCATTGTACGCCAAGGAAGAATCGCTTTGAGGCATCCTCGATCCCTTCGACCAAGCCGTCTTCGCTGATAGCATTTATGGCAAGGCAGGCAGCGACTCTTTTTATGGCCTGGTGATGTATCGAGTTCACGCAGATTTCCCCTGTGTTTGGGAAAAAGGAGGCGAGAACGGTCTCTGATTGCAGGGAAAGGTTTTGCCAACAGTTCTCGAAAGGTTGCTCTTGAAAATGATTCAACTCAGTAAGCTCGCACGTCTTTACATCCTGGTGGAGCGATCCGCCAAGAGCCACGTTCATGACCTGCATCCCTCTGCAGATGCCGAACAGCGGCGTATCGTGATCGTAGGCTAGGCGCACAAGCTGCATCTCGAACATATCGCGCTTGCGCGAAATATCCTTCGTCTCCTCGAACTGTATGTTGTCGCCGTAGAATCCGGGGTCGACGTCCCCTCCGCCCGTAAGCACGATTCCCGCCAAGCTATGAAAAAGTTCCTCAGTCCTGGCTTTGTCTTTCAGACGAGGCAAAAGCAGGGGGATGCCGCCCGCCCGCACTATGCAGTCTATATATTTCCGATTGACGCGCTCATGTTCCTTTTCATCATCGAATGTGGTCGTTATACCTATCAGCATCTTTGACGTGCTCCTTCACTGCAAGCTGCGTTCTTTATATAACCATTGTAAAAGCCTTGTTGCAAAGAAGCAAAAACATACCCAGCGTAAACTACAAGGTCAGCCGCTGTTCAATCAACCCAAGACCGAAGGGATCGCCACAATAAAGCAGGCGCCGCCTTCGGGAAGGTTGACTGCCTCGACGGTGCCGTCGTGCGCTTCGACAATCGACTTTACGATAGGCAGGCCGAGGCCCGCGCCGCCGGTGTCGCGGTTGCGGGAGGGATCCGCCCGCCAAAAGCGGTCGAAGAGGAGTTTCGTGTCGATGTCGCCAAAACCCGGCCCGTCATCTTTAACGGTGATGATGGAGTTGTTCTTCATCCCGAAGAGGTCGATGGTCACATGCCCACCTGGCGACGTGAAGCGGCTTGCGTTTTCAACAAGATTCGAGATCACCTGCTTCAGCCGGTCGGAGTTGCCCAATACATCAGGGGATTCGCCGGTGATCTTGATCTCTGTCTGCCTTTCCCTCAACATGGGGGAAAGCGCCTCGATGACCTCCTGCGCAAGGTGCTTCAAGTTGATGCGCTGCAGTTCCGCGGGCTTTGCCTCGTCTTCGATATGCTGAAGGGTAAGCAGGTCGTTCGATAGGCGCCCGAGGCGTTCGCTCTCGTTGATGATGATATTGCAGAACTTATCGTGCAGTTCGGGTGGCAGGTCCGGGTCAAGCAGCATCTCCGCATTTCCATGGATCGCCGTAAGGGGAGTGCGCAGCTCATGCGCAACATCGCTGATAAACGCCGTCTGCCGCCGCTCTTTGAGAAGAAGGTCGGATTGCTTCGATTGTGCCATGCGGGCAATCTCCATGAAGCTGTCTGCCAGTTGGTCCGCCTCATACATCTGCCCTCGGGCGGGAAATACGATCTTTGTGTTGCCGTTGGTGAAGGCAAGCATCGTCTTGTGGAGTGAGCGAAGCGGCTCGCTTATGAAATGTCCTATTACGAGGCTCAGACAAAACACGATGATTGCGGCAGGGATGAGAAGCAGGAACGCCGTCGGTGGCTCGTTGTAGACGAAGACTCCGGTAAGCACGACAAGAGTGCTTGCGAACAGCATGAGCAAGGTTGCGAGGAGAGAAAAATATGTTTGAAGTCGTTTGATGGGGACCTTCTCTCCAGGTATGTGCCTTCAGGCTCTTTATTGCTTGAAACGATAGCCGTAACCGCGCACCGTTTCAACGAGCGACGGATCGTATCCGGCGGCCTCGATTTTGTCACGGAGGCGCTTGATGTGGGTATCGACAGTTTTTGTCTCAGTTAGGTATTCCCAGCCCCAGGCATCGCGAAGCAGGTCTTCGCGGGAAACCACCTTGCCGGCGCTTTTCATGAGGCTTGCAAGCAGCTCGAACTCGCGTGGGGTGAGGTCGATGTCCCCCGTATCGCCTGTTGCAGTGTGGGCATCCTCATCCAAGGTTATCCCGCTTGCCTTAATAACATGGTTCACGCCGGGGAAATCGCCGTTCATGCCACGGCGCAAAAGGGCGCGAACGCGTGCGATCAGCTCGCGGACGCCGAAGGGCTTGGCCAGATAGTCGTCCCCTCCGATTTCCAAGCCGACCACCTTGTCAAGCTCGGTGTCGCGCGCTGACAGGAAAAGGACCGGAGCCGAGGTCTTTGCGCGCAGGCGACGGCACAGCTCATAGCCGTCCATGCCGGGAAGCATGATGTCAAGAACATACAGGTCGTACGAGTTCTTTGCAGCAAGCGCGTAGGCGTCTTCGCCATTATCAACAACATCTGTATAGAAACCCTCTTTTTTCAACGCATAGCTGACGAACTCGGTAATCGATGGTTCGTCGTCGACCACGAGGATCCGACTTGGTGTTTCATTCATAGCGGGCCTTTCTCGTTGTTGCTGACAACCATAAAGTTTACAGTTGTTATAATAGCACTATAGTCACAGGGGAACTTTTCCAGAAGGATTGTCAAAAACATGTTACTTGCTGTAGACGTTGGAAACACTCAGACAGTTATCGGCCTCTATTCTGGCGAAACGTTGCTCCATATGTGGAGGGTTGCCACCAATAAGGCGCACACCCCAGACGAGGTCCGGATTAAATTACAGCCCTTGATGACTTCTGAAGGCATCAAGGCCGAAGAGGTGTCGGGCTTCGCCTTGGCCTCCGTCGTGCCCCAACTGACTCCTACATGGTCGGAAACGGCATACCGCATGTTTGGCTGCGAGGCGCTGGTGGTGGGCTCATCGTGTGCCGGGGGGCTCTTCAAGACCACCTACACCTATCCGCCCGAGATCGGGGCAGACCGAGTTGCCGATGCCATTGCCGCGGTAGAGCGCTACGGGGCACCTGTGGTCGTCGTTGATTTCGGCACGGCGACAAACATCGAGGTAATCGATTGCGAAGGTAATTTCATCGGCGGCATCATAGCGCCTGGGGTAGAGACCTCGGCAGCCGCCTTGTTCTCCCACGCGTCACGTTTGAGCGCCATAGACCTGGTCGATCCTGGCGTTGCGATTGGCGCCACAACCGAGCAGGCGGTGCAGGTCGGCACCGTGCTTGGAGAAGCCGATCGGGTCGACGGGCTGGTCCGTCGAATTTTTACAGAGCTGGGGTATGAAACGCCCGTCATCGCTACGGGCGGCCTGGCTTTCCGGGTTGCCCCTGCGTCCTCGACGATCACCGACATCGATCCTGACCTCACCCTTGAAGGCCTGCGCCTGATATTCGAGGCCACCCGATAGGCTTTTGCCTTGAGAGCCGTCTTGCGAAAAGGGTAGGCTCACAAATCGCGTCCACCGATTCCTGTTCTGACACGTTACGTGGTAATTCAACACAAACGGAGCCGTGAGACCTACTTCGCGGAGTGAAATAAGTAGAATGGATATCAGCTCGTTAAAGCGAAGCTCTTTGATTCATGCATTCAAAAGAAAGTGAGGGCCCGAAGTGTTAACAGACATTGAAATTGCCCAAGCATCCACACCTGAACACATTCGCCTCATTGCGGAAAAAGTCGGGATCCCCGAAGATTTGATCGACTACTACGGGCGCTACAAAGCAAAAGTCGACTTCACGCTATTGGACCAAGGGCACAAGCCGGGCAAACTCGTGCTTGTCACGGCTATCAACCCGACGCCTGCCGGGGAAGGGAAGACCACGACGACGGTTGGGCTCTCGGATGCGCTTTCCTATCTGGGGAACAAGACCGTGGTGGCGCTCAGGGAGCCGAGCCTGGGGCCGGTGTTTGGGGTCAAGGGCGGTGCCGCCGGTGGCGGATATGCGCAGGTTGTCCCTATGGAAGACATCAACCTCCATTTCACCGGCGACTTCCATGCCATAGGTGCCGCAAACAACCTGCTTGCGGCAATGATCGACAACCATATCCAACAAGGGAACGACCTGGGCTTCGACCTCCGCAAGATCACCTGGCGGCGTTGCGTCGATATGAACGACCGCCAGCTGCGCAACATAGTCGACGGGCTGGGCGGCAAGGCCCATGGCATGCCGCGCGAGGACGGCTTCGATATTACGGTTGCGAGCGAGGTCATGGCCATTTTCTGCCTTGCAACCACCATATCCGACCTCAAAGAGCGCCTGGGCAGAATCGTTGTCGGGTACACCGCAGGCGACGAGCCCATCACCGTAGGCCAGCTCCAAGCACAAGGCGCTATGACCGCGCTCCTCAAAGACGCCCTCAAGCCCAACCTGGTGCAAACCCTCGAAGGGACGCCGGCATTCGTGCATGGCGGGCCCTTCGCGAACATCGCCCATGGGTGCAACTCGATCATGGCAACGAAAATGGCCATGGCCTTGGGGGATTACTGTGTAACGGAGGCGGGCTTCGGCGCCGACCTCGGAGCCGAGAAGTTCCTAGACATCAAGTGCCGCCTTGCAGGCATCAAGCCCGATGCCGTTGTCGTGGTGGCCACCGTCCGTGCCTTGAAAAACCATGGGGGCGTCCCGAAAGCCGACCTCGGAGCTGAGAACCTGCAGGCGCTCGAGGCGGGTCTTCCCAACCTCTTGCAGCATGTGGAAAACATCACGCAGGTGTATGGCCTGCCGTGCGTCGTTGCCATCAACCGTTTCCCAACCGACACGCAGGCAGAACTTGCCCTGTGTGAGGAAAAGTGCCGGGAACTCGGGGTGAATGTCGCGCTTTCAGAGGTCTGGGCGAAAGGCGGCAAGGGAGGCGTCGCGCTTGCCGAAGAAGTCGTGCGGCTGTGCAACGAGCCCAACAGCTTCCAATATTGCTATGCAAGCGAGGCCGGGATCGTCGAGAAGGTCGAGGCTATTGCAGGCCGGATATACCATGCTGACGGGGTTGATTTCGACCCCGCCGCAAAAAAGGAGATCGAACAGTTGGAAAGCCTCGGCTTCAACAACCTGCCGATCTGCGTTGCCAAGACACAGTACAGCTTCTCCGACGACCCGAAGAAGCTCGGGGCTCCCCACGGCTTCCGCATCAAGGTGCGGAAGGTGAAGGTATCCGCAGGAGCCGGCTTCATCGTGGTTTTAACCGGTGATATCATGACCATGCCGGGACTTCCGAAATCTCCGGCAGCCTGTCGAATCGACGTCGATGGACAGGGTAGGATTTCCGGGCTTTTCTGATAGCCGGGACGACCATCCGTTTGAGAAAAGGAGCTGCATTTCTAAATGTTGGATAGGGCCTTTATCGATGCATTGGCAAGCAAGGCGCCCACGCCTGGTGGAGGTGGGGCAAGTGCGTATGTGGGTGCGCTGGCCTCAGCTTTGGCCACCATGGTGGGAAACCTCACCGTAGGCAAGAAGAAATATGCCGATGTAGAAGCCGAGGTATATATGGGCATGGAACGCCTCGAGGCTTTGCGCGAGCGCCTGATCGAGCTCGTCGACGAGGACGCGGACGCATTCGGGTCCTTGGCGGCCGCTTACGGCCTGCCCAAAGGAAGCCCTGAGGAAATCGCAGTAAAAAACACGGCCATGCAGACTGCCCTCGTCGGTGCCTGCGAGGTGCCTCTCGAAATCATGCAGTGTATCGTCAAGGTCATCAAGGAATGCGAGTTCCTCGGCTACCATGGCAGCCGCCTTGCCCTTTCTGATGTCGGGGTTGCGGTCGCCTTCGCAAAAGCCGCGCTTCAGGGCGCCAGCCTCAACATCTATATCAACGCCGGCAGCATCGAAGACCAAGGCCGGGCAAGAAAATACCGGGAAGAGCTCGGGCAGATGCTCGATCAGGCAATTCCAATTGCAGACCGGGTATACGAATATGTGGTAAAGGAAATACAGTAGAAGGCAAGAAGGTATCACGTGGCACAGTTGTTGACAGGAAAAGAAGTAGTCGAATCGATGAATGCGGACCTCATACCGCGTATCGATGCCCTGCGCGCACAAGGCATCGAGCCGACGTTGGCGCTTTTGCGGGTGGGCGAGCGCCCCGACGACCTCTCCTATGAGCGGACGGCAAAGAGGCGGGCCGACGATCTCGGCCTTTCCACCCGAAACTACACCCTGGCAGAAGACGCAGGCCAGGAACTGCTGGAGGCCACCTTGGCCGATATCAACGAAGATGAGGGTGTGCATGGCTGTCTGATGTTTCGGCCATTGCCCAAGCATTTCGACGAGCAGGCAGCCTGCGACCTGCTGGCCGCTCATAAAGATGTCGACGGCGTGTCTTCGGCGTCGCTGGCCGCCATCTTTTCGGACAAAGGCTTCGGCTTTGCCCCGTGCACGGCTGCGGCCTGCATGCAGGTGCTCGACCACTACCAGGTGCCCATTGCCGGCAAAAAGGCAGTGGTAATAGGAAGAAGCCTGGTAATCGGAAAACCCGTGGCCATGATGCTGTTGCGCCGCAACGCAACGGTGACGATCTGCCATTCGAGGACGGAAGACCTGCCGGCCATGTGCCGTCAGGCCGACATCGTCGTATGCGCTACAGGACGTCCGCGTATGTATGGGGAGGAGTACTTCCGTGCTGGTCAGTGCGTGATCGACGTCGGTATCAACTTCGATGAGGAAGGCACCTTATGCGGCGATGTCGATTTCGAATCTGTCGCGCCGATCGTTGCGGCCATCACGCCGGTGCCCGGCGGCATCGGCTCGGTCACGACGGCAGAAGTGCTGGCCCATACGGTGCGGGCGGCAGAACGGTTTATTACTGACCACCAGAAAGGAAAGTGATCTCTCTCAATGGCGATATTCAGCCCCACGCAGGTTTGTGACAACTATATGGATGCTTGCGTGGGGAAAACGAACTCCCCGATAGGGAGGTTGTTGGTTCTCGGTATTGCAGCAGGCGTGTTTATCGGCATCGGGGCCGTTGCCTCGTCGACAGCCGCACATGCGCTCGGCGACTCCGGCATGGTTCGCCTGGTCTCCGGCCTCGTGTTCCCTATCGGCCTTTGTATGGTGGTATTGCTTGGAACCGAGCTCTTTACCGGCAACGCACTTATGGTCACAGCGGCGCTCGAAAAGAAGATCACGTGGGGCGGCCTGGCCCGCAACTGGGTGGTCGTCTTCATAGGAAACTTCATCGGCGCCGTGGCGCTCGCGGCGCTTATGGCTTGCTTCGGGCAGCTTGATATCGGGGCGAAGTCCCTTGCCGTCTACACCGCCAAAGTGGCGGCTGCCAAGGACAGCCTGCCTTGGATGAATGCGTTCGTGCTCGGCATATTCTGTAACATGCTCGTTTGCGTCGCGATCTATATGGGTAATTCCTCGCAGGATACCGCAGGGAGGATCCTTGGGATATTCGTGCCGATCGCAGGCTTCGTGATCGCCGGGTTCGAGCACTGCGTCGCCAACATGTACTATATCCCGGCAGGTATCTTTGCGTATATGAACCCCGCGTATACCGGGAGGATTGAGTCGGCCGGCATCAACACGGCCGTGTTGAACTTCGGCACCTTCGCGGTGGCGAACCTGATCCCAGTCACCCTGGGCAATATCGTCGGAGGGGTGTTGATAGGGCTTCTCATGTATTTTACCCACGGCACCCGCGCGAAAAAGAAAAAGGAATCAAGCAAGTAGCCGAAAAAAGAGGCCAGCGAGGTGCGCGGCCCCTGTCCCAAGGCCAAGGCCGCGCACCTCGTTCCGCATGTTTGCCGATTGGGATCCATGCCGTACAATGATCGTATGACACGTCAAACGATCCATATTGCATACACCTCGTCTCCCGAAGAAACCAAACGATGCGCGCGCTTGCTGGCGCATGCTCTTTGTGCGGGCGACGTGGCGGTGCTGAGCGGCGATTTGGGGGCTGGGAAGACCCAGTTCGTACAGGGCATTGCCGCAGGGCTCGGCATTGACGCACCGGTGACAAGCCCGACCTTCAACCTGCTGCTGGGCTATGTGGGGGGGCGGCTTCCGCTTTTCCACCTCGACCTGTACCGCCTGGAGGACGCATCCGAACTGGAGGACATCGGGTTCTACGAAGTGGTCGACGGCGACGGAGCCACCTTCATCGAGTGGGGGGAGAAGTTCCCCGGAGAGCTCCCTGAAGACCGGCTGGAGATATTCATCAGCGGAAACACCGATGCCCCCCGGCATATCGAGGCGCGCGCTTTTGGAAAGCATGCTGGTGAGGTGCTGGAGAACTGGGCGAAGGCAGTCTCAGAAGGCGAAGGTGCCTGATGGGCGGCGCGTTGGCTGGCTACATACTGGCTTTCGACACGTCCAACGAGGTCATAGCCATCGGTATCGGCCAGCTCGATGATGCCTCGAAAACCATAGGGCTTGTCGCTGCGCGCGAGGTCGAGGCGCACCGCGCCTCCAACACGCAGCTTCTTCTCCAGATAGACGCATTGCTGAAACAGCATTCGATAGCGAAAGACTCTCTTTCATGTGTAGTGTGCGGGCGCGGGCCCGGGTCGTTTACGGGCGTGCGCATCTGCATGGCCACAGCGAAGGGCATCGCCTCGGCGTGGGAGGTCCCCCTTTACGGGATTTCCACACTCGACTCGATTGCCTGGCAGGCATGGGAGGCAGGCCTGCGCGGCAGCATCGCGGTCGTGGCCGATGCCATGCGCAAAGAGGTATATCCCGCAAACTACGTGATCGACGACAACGGGATCAGGCGTTTGGGGGCAGATTGCGTCATCAAGGCCGAGGAACTCGCGACGGAGGCCTCTGCTGATTGGCTGGCAGGGGACGGGTTGAAGAAGTACGGCGGGCTCTTCGCCTCGGCGGGGCCCTTCGCGCCGGAGCACCTCTGGACGCCGTCAGGCCGCGGCCTACTGCTTGCCGCACAGGCTGCCTGGCAGGACGGATCGGTCGAACCCTTTGACGTTGTGGCGGGCAACCCTTCGTTTGTCCTGCCGGTATATACTCGGCTTTCCGATGCTGAGGAAAACGAGCGCATCAGGCTGTCGAAGAACGACCCGAAAAACCTCCGCACAGGGGTGCAGCCCGAAAAGGTCCGGCGTGACCAACGGGCGACAGCGCGGGATACGGCGATTGAGAATGCCCAGGCAGACGACGAAGGTATCGTATACCGCCCGCTCGATGCTGCCCACGCTGCCGACGTGGCGTTTTTGGAGGGGCAGGTCATGGGTAGCGATGCCTGGACTGAGCGCCAGGTGCTCGACGAGCTGCCCAGCAAGGATCGTGTTTGGTGGGCGGCGTATGCCCCCGAAGGATCTCCGGATGTCGGGCGCCCTTCCCGGCTGGTCGCCTATGCGGGAGGCTGGGTCGTTGACGGCCATCTTCAAGTGCTGAAGATCGGCGTCGCCTCCGACCTGCGCAGAAAAGGGGTCGCACGCAGGCTGCTTGCATTGCTTGCTGCCGATGCCCGCGACCTCGGCGCCAAGGAGATGTCCCTTGAGGTGCGTGCCGGCAACAGGGAGGCGCAGTCGTTTTACCAGGCGCTGGGGATGGAAGCGCTCGGGCAGCGGCCACGATATTATTCCGATGGGGAAGATGCCGTGATCATGCAGGGCGCCCTTCCCCTTGCCGCACGCGATGTGGCAGGCATGGAATTGCAGGTAGAGGGCGATGATCCCGACGAGATTGCACCCGGCGACCAGGCCGACGGGAGTCATATGCCCGCAACTCCCCTGATCCTGGCAATCGAGACCTCTTGCGACGAGACAGCCGCCGCGGTCATCGACGGAGGCGGTGCCTTGCTTTCGGAAGTAGTGGCCTCCCAGATCGATTTCCACGCGCGTTTCGGCGGCGTCGTGCCAGAGATCGCAAGCAGGAAGCACGTCGAGGCCATTTGTGGAGTGACCGAGGAAGGACTCGCCGTCGCCGCCAGGCGCTGCGGTGTTCCGCGCATACGATGGCGCGACCTCGATGCGGTTGCAGTAACCTATGCCCCCGGGCTCGTCGGGGCCTTGGTGGTCGGCGTTGCCTTTGCGAAAGGCGCTGCATGGGCAGCCGGCCTTCCCTTGATCGGCGTGAATCACCTCGAGGGGCATATCTATGCAAACAAGATCGCCACACCCGATATCACGCCGCCGATGGTGGTGTCCCTGGTCTCGGGCGGGCATACCATGCTTGTCCATGTCAAGGAGTGGGGGGCGTATGAGACGCTCGGGTCGACGCTCGACGATGCGGTCGGCGAGGCATTCGACAAGGTGGCGAAGGTCATGGGGCTGGGCTATCCAGGAGGCCCTGCGATCTCAAAGATTGCTGTGCAGGGCGACCCCCGTGCCATAGACTTCCCCCGGGCGATGCTCCATTCGGGCGATCTGAGGTTCTCCCTTTCAGGCCTCAAGACGGCGGTCATCACCTATATCCACAACGAGGAGGCCGCAGGCAGAGAGGTCAAAAAGACCGATGTTGCCGCCTCCTTCCAACAGGCGGTCATCGACGTGCAGGTCGCAAAAGTCGAGACCGCCCTCAAGCAGACGGGGGCGAAGGAGTTCTGCCTGGGCGGAGGGGTTGCGGCAAACCCGGCGCTTCGCGAGGCCTACGAGGCGCTGTGCGAGCGTCTCCATGTGCGCCTTACCCTGCCGCCTTTGTATGCCTGCACCGACAACGCCGGCATGATCGCGCTCGTGGCGCTCGACCGCTTCCATGCGCAGAGATTCTTCGGCTTGGATGCCGATGCGCACGCGCATGCCAACCTTGACGATGAGTATTAGCCTGGGTCGGCCAGACCGAAGAACATTGCGGTGACCTGGGTCGCGGCGGCCATGGCGCGGCTTTTCGGCACGAGCTCGGGCAGGCGCATCGAGGCAAGGGTCACTTGACGGCGGTATGCACCGCGGCGATGCCGCCCGTGTAGTTTTTCCAGCTGACCGAGCGGAAGCCGGCGCTTTCAAGCAGTCTGCCATAGGACTCCTGGTCAGGGAATGCCTTGATCGAATTGCTGAGGTACACGAAGCCTTCCCTGTCGCCGGTGATGAGTCCGCCCCAAAACGGGATCATCACCTTGAGGTAGAACTTATAGAAGATCCTCAGCAGGGGGTTTTTTGGCGTGGAGAACTCCAGGCACACGAGGCTTCCGCCCGGCTTCAGCACGCGGAGTATCTCACCCAAAGCCTTTTCGCGGTCAGGCATGTTGCGAATCCCATAGGCCATGGTCACCACATCGAAGCTGTCGTCGTCGTAGGGGATGTCGTGGGCGTCGACCACGTCGAAGTCTATCGCCGTGTTGGCACCCGAGCCTTCCGCGTAATGCCTTTTGGCAACCTCGAGCATCTCCGGCACCAGGTCTGTCAGCTGGATGTGTGCAGGATGCCTCATGTCTGCGACGGCGAAGCTGACATCGCCGGTACCGCCTGCTATGTCAAGTACCGAGCTGGTCTCATCGATGGGCGCGGACTCAACCATCCCACGCAGCCATTTCTTGTAGAAACCCATGCTTGAGTAATTGTTGAACTTCTCATATTCATCTGCGATAGCAGAAAAGATGCGATAGACACGTTCCGAAGACAGTTCTGCGGGAGCCTGTTCGCCTGTTGCGGTATTGATGCTCACTTCAACATTCCGGCTTTCCAAGTAAAGGCATGAAGCCATGGTTTGCGAAAATGCTATGGTCTTGGCGTGGTGATGTTGCCCTAACCTCTGTTTTCACATTGCACGGTGCCAGTATAACACGTATATTTGCAGTAAATCGGTCGTTTCTGTGAAGGTCTTCCAGCGGCGTCGGGCATGGGTGCTTATCGGTTCCTCGCACCGACAACTGGCGGTCGCCTAGAGGAGAAATGCCCACGAAATGCTATCATGTACTGCCATCGGAATTCGAGGAGGAACGTATGTTACTCTGCGCACAATATATTCTCCCCATCACGTCAGAACCTTTGCATGACGGGGCCCTGCTTGTCCGTAACGGCCAAATTAGAGATATCGGCAAGGCTGACCTGCTCAAGCTTCGCTATCCTGAAGAAGAGGTAAAGGATTTCGGGATCGCGGCCCTTCTGCCGGGGCTTGTTGACCTCCACACGCATTTGGAGAACTCGGTCATGAGGGGCATCGTCCACGATGTGCCTTATGCCACCTGGCTCGTCGCCGTTAACGAGAAGAGCGCCAAGCTGGATTCGGGCGACTGGTACGACTCGGCGATCCTCGGAGGCCTTGAAGCGCTTTCATCAGGTATAACAACGGTCGCTGATATCACTTCGACCGGGGCGGCCTGTGAAGCCACCCAAAAACTCGGCCTTCGCAGCGTGATCTATCGCGAAGTCGGTGCGATGGATAAGAGGCGTGTGGACTTCGCGCTGAAACAGGCGATCACCGACATCGATCGCTGGAAGGGCTTTGTCGACCCGAACAGGATCACGGTCGGCATCTCGCCGGCCGCCCTGTATGCCTGCCATCCGACCATGTTCAAGAAGGTGTCGGACTACGCCCAGAAAAACGACAATATGCCGATCGCCATGCATCTGGCGGGAAGCCGCGAGGAATTCAAGTTCATAAAATACGGCTCTTCCGAGCTTTCGGTCCATGGCATGGACCAAAAACGCGGCTTTGTGGAAACCCCGCCGTGGCTGCCCACGGGCACGACCCCTGTTCGCTATGCGTTGAACTGGGGAGCCTTCGAGTCAGAGAACGTGCTTGCCATCCATTGCGTCCATGTGGACGACGAGGATATCGAGAAGCTGAAGGAATACGACGTTGCCGTAGCCGTTTGCCCCCGCTGCAATGCCCAGCTCGGCATGGGTGTTGCCCCTATCAACGAATTCCTGCGCGCCGGCCTGAGGACCGGCCTCGGAACCGATTCGCCGGTCGCAACCGACTCGACGGACGTCCTTACCGAGATGCGCATCGGCATGCTTGTCCAGCGTGCGGTCAACGTGGGCGAGTTCCTGGATTCGGCAACCATGCTCGAAATGGCAACCATAGGCGGCGCCCGTGCCTTGCGCCTCGAAGACAAGATCGGATCGTTGGAGATCGGGAAGTGCGCAGACATCATCGCGGTCGACCTCTCGGGCTCCCACCAGATGCCGATGACCGACCCGGTCTCAGCGGTTGTCAACACCTGCAGCGGGGCCGACGTCATCATGAGCATGGTCGAAGGCACGATGCTCTACGAAAAGAACCATTGGCATGTTGATATCGAGGTTGCGAAGAATATCGCGCGCGTTATCGAGATCAGAGGGAAATTGAGAAAATAATGTCAACGAAGCGTCAAAAGCTGTCAGCAAAGCAAAAAAGCGAGCGCGTCAAGGCCGCACAAGAGCGGGAGGCGCGTGCCCAGGTTGAACGGGAGAAGTCAGCAAGAATAAAGAAATGGCTGATCATAACCGTATGCGTGATATTGGTCCTTGCATTAGGCCTTCCTACCATGGCTTTGATGGTCATGGGTGGGAGCTAGGGAGTGCCAGCAAAACCTGTTTGTTAGTAGGCATATGATGCCGATGGGCAAGACAGCCTATGAATACTATGCCATTGTGCTAATATGATCCGGCTATAGAGCAAAGCGGGCCTCAACGGCATCGCGAGAACGACGATATAAGAGGTTGTATTTTGTTTGGTATTGGGCCATTCGAGTTTTTTCTGATCCTGATCTTTGGGTTCCTGATCTTTGGTCCCGACAAGCTGCCTGCCATCGCTAAGACGGTCGGGCAGGCGATCTCGAAGTTCAAGAATGCTCAAGAGGAAATGAGCAAGCTTGTCAAAACCGATATCTATGACCCTGCGTCAGACGAACCCTTCAAAAACCCCTTGGATGCGCTCTCCAAGATCGGGGGATCCTCTCAAGAAAACGGCTCTAAAGAGGCCGTCGCAAGCAAGGATCCTGACCAGAAGCCTGTAAGCACCCCAGAGGCAACGAACAAGCCCGAGCCATCCGAGAGCTTCTCGGAGCGCAAGGCGAAATACGACAAGGAACGTGCAGCCAAACGTGCGGGCGCACAAGGCGCGGGCTCTGCCAGCGCGACCGGCAGCCGCAACGGCACCGCGCAGCCGAAAACGGCGAAGGCCAAAGTAACCGATGCGTCGGCCAAGGAGGACGGCCCGGCCCGGGCGACTTCGGACCTTGCCGAGGGAAAAGCCAAACCAGGCGACGGGGCTGAGGCTCCTGCCCAGGCTCCCGCCCGAAAAAAGGTCGAGGTGGTCAAGGCAGATGCAGAAGAGCCGGCTGAGAAAAGCAACGTGCAGAAAGAGGGGGAGTAGACGATGCCAATCGGACCGGCGCGTATGCCCCTTATGGAGCACCTTGGCGAACTGAGGATGCGTATCGTTCGTATTGTGGTCTGTCTGCTTATCGGCGTGGCCATCTTTTACTTCGCCTCCAACACCGTCGCGCAATTCCTTATCCAACCTATTGCAGAGTTCCTTCCCAAAGGCGACGACGGACAGCCGCTCATGAATTTCTTCGGCGGGCTTGACGCCTTCCTCCTACGCTTTCAGCTGGCGTTTTTGATGTCCCTTGTTGCCTGTATGCCCATCATCCTCTGGCAGCTGTTGGCATTCTTCCTGCCGGCGCTGAAGCCGAAGGAGCGCAAGTGGTTCATACCCACCTTTGTGTCCGGTGTGGCGCTGTTCATGTTCGGGACCGTGTTCTGCTATCTGATTATCCTGAACCCCGCCTTCCAGTGGATGACCGAGCAGGCCGCCGGGTTCGGGGAGATATTCCCTGAGGCAAAGCAGTATATCGACCTGATCGTGAAGTTCGAGATCGGCTTTGGTCTGGCGTTCGAACTGCCCTTGGTCGTTTTCTATCTGGTGGTCTTCAATATCGTCCCCTACAAGAAGCTGCGCGCAAGCTGGCGCGTCGTCTATATAGCGCTGATGATCGTCTCGGCCGTCATCACCCCAGACGCCTCTCCTGTTACCATGCTCCTTATGTTCGCTGCTATGGTGGGTCTCTATGAGCTGAGCCTGTTCGTGTCGCGTACCGTGCTGGCGAAGCGCATCAAGCAACAGGCTGCCGAGCTTGAGAAAGAACAGGCAGAAGAAGAGGCTTGGCAAAAGGAACGTGCAAGCGAGAAGCTTGCGGCAAAACGGAAATAGCAAAGGCAGGAAAGCATGCACGAATTGGGGATCATGACCGGTGTCATGGACGCGGTTGACGCGTCAGCCAAGGCAGCAGGCGCAGAAAAGGTGCTTAAGATCGACCTTTCCGTCGGTGTCATGACCGAGGCGATCGAAGAGGCCTTGCAGTTCGCTTTCGAAGCCTTGTCCGAGGGCACGCTTTGCGAAGGGGCCGAGCTTGTCATTCAGATGATCGAGCCGAAAAGCGAATGCCTCGAATGCGGTGCGGTCTATGAGCACGACCGGTTTCATATGACATGCCCGGAATGTGACAGTTTTGCTACCAAGCTTATCGCCGGACGCGAAATGCAGATAGACTCAATCGAAGTAGACTTGCCTGATGAGGAGGATCTCTAGCAGAGCTCCTGTGAGGCCGATTCACAAGACCGTGATGGGGAAGGGCGATCAAAACCATGGTTCAAATCGATATGAAGCAACCGATCCTTGACAAGAACGATGCTCTGGCAAAAGAGAACAGGGCCTTGTTCGAGAAGCACAAGGTGTTTGTGCTTGACCTTATGGCAAGTCCGGGATCAGGTAAGACATCGACGATACTTGCCACCATCGATGCTTTGCGCGATGAGTTCAACATTGCGGTCATAGAGGGGGACATCGCGTCGAATGTCGATGCTGAGAAAATCAAGGCCCAAGGCATTGCGGCCGTCCAGATCAATACCGGCGGGGCCTGCCATCTTGAAAGCGATATGATCCGGCGTGCCGTCGACGTGCTCGACCTCGACCGCCTTGACCTGATAATCGTCGAAAACGTCGGGAACCTTGTGTGTCCGACCGACTTCGACTTGGGGGAAAACGCCAAGGTCATGATATTGAGCGTCCCCGAAGGTGACGACAAGCCCTTGAAGTATCCCGGGGTATTCCAAGTGGCGGAGGCCGTCATCCTTAACAAGGTCGATACTATGCCGCTCTTCAACTTCGACAACAGCGCTTTTCTCGATTCGGTACACCAGCTGAATCCCCAAGCACCCGTCTTCCCCATTGCGGCAACCAAAGGGGAAGGCGTCGAGGAATGGGCGAACTGGCTGGCTGACCGAATCCGCGCTATCCAGTAGGCAGGCTATTACGCCGAAGAGGGAGGCAAGACCGTGCAAGAAGAGGCTATGTATCGCCACTGTGTCGAGGCGCTCAAGGGTTTCGTCCACGATGCCGGCTTTACCGAGGTGGTCCTTGGCCTTTCCGGGGGGATCGACTCCGCGCTTACGGCAGCAATGTGCGTCGACGCATTCGGTGCGCCCCTGGTCCATGGCGTGCTGATGCCCGGCCCTTACTCGAGCGCCCATTCGGTCGACGATGCCTTGGAGCTTGCCAAGAATCTTGGCATTGCGACCAAGACGATCCCTATAGATGAGGCATACCAGTCATTTTCCCTGATGTTCGAGGAATCCTTCGGACAGAGGATGCAAGGCCTCGCCGACCAGAACACACAGGCACGATGCCGTATGGTGGTGCTGATGGCGCTCTCCAACAGCTTTGGGTGGCTGCTCATCAATACGGGGAACAAAAGCGAGGCCATGACCGGGTACTCAACCTTGTATGGCGATACTGCCGGTGCGTTTGCCCCTTTGGGAGGGGTATACAAGAGCGAGGTGTACAAGCTTTCCCATTGGTACAACCAGAACTGCAAGGCCGAAGGCCATCCGCCGGCGATTCCAGAAAACTCGCTCTCAAAAGCCCCGAGTGCCGAACTTGCACCAGGCCAAGATGATGAGAAGGCTTTGGGCCTCTCATATGGCGAGCTCGACGGCATCCTCAAGGCTTTGGTTGAGGAGGGGAAGACGCCATCGCAGGTGGTCGATGCGGGCTTTTCCGAAGCCTCGGTGAGCCGGGTCATGGGAAAGATCGGGGGCTCTGCCTTCAAGCGGAGGCAGGAGCCGCCATTTCCGGATACGCCTTTTTATGCCGACTGAGGCAAGACGTTGATGATCTAAGCGTGTAGGACTTAGATCTTCTATGCATTACCGTCATTTTTCTTGCTTTTCAATT
>JAVBQH010000091.1:0-4681 GCA_031549175.1 Raoultibacter sp. | reverse complement strand
CCGTGCATTGCGCAGTAGCTCGATGACGATGTCCTCGCTTGAACGGATGTCATGCTGTGCCTGCCGCCGCTCAGCCTCGGTGCTCCTCAAACGGACAAAGCCATCCCCGAAGTCGGTCTCGACTCGAAGATGGCTTTCGTTCACCTCTCCAATAAAGGATGTCAGATTGTCATCCAAGGCTATTTTGCGTAGTCGACTGCACGGCTCTCACGGATTACCACGACTTTCACTTGGCCGGGATACTGCATCTCGCTTTCGATCTGATGGGCGATGTCGTGTGCCAATACCGTGGTGCTTGCCTCATCAACCTCTTCAGGCGTAACCATGACACGTACTTCGCGTCCCGCCTGGATAGCATAGGTGCGCTCAACGCCCTTGTGGCTGTTGGCGATTTCCTCAAGCTTCTCGAGTCGCTTGATATAGGAGTCGAGGGTTTCCTTGCGTGCGCCAGGTCGGGCAGCCGATACGGCATCCGCCGCCTGCACCAGGACGTCGAGCACGGTCACCGGATCGACATCGTTATGATGGGCCTCGATGGCATGCACGATCTCGGGCTTTTCGCCAAAACGACGAGCAAGGTCGGCGCCGATCACCGCATGGCTTCCCTCGACCTCATGGTCGACGGCCTTGCCAAGGTCGTGAAGGAGCCCAGCCCGCTTCGCAGGGATGGGGTCGAGGCCGAGCTCGGCGGACATGACTCCGCACAGGTATGCCACCTCAAGGGAGTGGTTCAACACATTTTGCCCATAGGACGTGCGGTAACGCAGTCGGCCGAGAGTTTTGATAAGCTCGGGGTGCAGGTCGTGGATTCCCGTGTCGAAAGTTGCCTGTTCTCCAGCCTCTTGGACCCTCTGGTTGACAAACTCCTCAGCCTTCCCGAACATCTCCTCGATTCGTGCAGGATGGATCCGGCCGTCAGAGATGAGGTTTTCCATAGTGACGCGGCCGATCTCTCTCCTCACAGGATCAAAGCAGGAGATAGTAACGCACTCCGGCGTGTCATCGATGATGAGGTTGGTACCCGTCAACTGTTCAAAGGAGCGGATGTTGCGCCCCTCACGGCCGATAATCCTACCCTTCAGGTCATCTGAGGGGATATGAATCGCGGAAACCGTGTTCTCCGCAGAGTGGTCTGCTGCGACTCGCTGGATGGCGAGGCTCAGAATCTCACGGGACTTCTTATCGGCCTCGGTTTTCGCCTTCAGCTCTGCATCACGGATGATGGCGGCAGACTCATGGGTCATTTCATCCTTCAGGCTGTCGAGGAGTTCTGTCTTCGCCTCCTCGGTAGTCAGGCCGGCAATGCTTTCCAGGCGATCGGTAATCTCGCCGGCCATTTTCTTGACGTCTTGCTCACGGCGGTCGATCTGGCCCTGCAGCGACGATATCTGGTGCTCGCGGGCATCAAGTGTCTCCACCCTTCTATCGAGCAGCTCTTCACGCTGGGAAATGCGGCTCTCAGCTGAGCGCACCTCCTTCATTCTTTCTTTGTTCTCCCTCTCGGCGTCTTGTTTCAGTTTGAGCGCTTCGTCTTTAGCTTCAACTACGGCTTCGCGACGAAGGGTTTCGGCCTGTTTTTGTGCATCGGCAATCAAGGTTGCTGATTCTTGTTGCGCACGTTTTGCCGAAGAACTGACGACAAAACGAGTGACGACAAAACCGAGAGCGACACCAACGACTAATGCGATTACAATCCATACTATCTCGGGCATTCGCTCCCCCTTTCTTTCAGTTTTCAAATACAAAATTATCAGGTACATAAAAAATGCCAGTAAATACCTGGCATGAGCAACCGCGCGCTAAGGACATATGATATTCGGTTTATATCTATGATAAATACCCTTAGGGTACGTATTGCTCAAGCTGACTATATAATACGACTTCAAGGCTAATTTGTAAAACGCCGTTCACAAAACAAAAGAAAAATAACAATGCTATCCAGAAACCTGTTCCCCCTCACACCAAAGGCGGACCGCTGTGGAGGCAATTGGGGACGAATAGCCTTTTGAGATAAGCTTGCGATAGCCGGCATCCCTCGGATTCTTCGAGCGTGGCGGTCTTTTACACAACACTTCCAGTGCCCGTTCAAGCTCTTGCCCCTCATCATCTCCTGGGGATTGCCCCCATTCTGAAATCAGCTCGGGGGCAATCCCTTTCTGGGCAAGCTCGCGCTCTATGCCCCTGCGGCCCTTCCCCGCAGCAAGCCTTGTTCTGACGAGCGCCTCTGCGTAACGGGCGTCGCTTATGACATTGCCCTCGACCGCTTTCGCCACAGCCTCTTCGGCGGTCTCTTCCGAGAAGCCGTCGTGCAGAAGCTTTTCCTTCGCTTCGGCCGCTGAGTATTCCCTTCTTGCCAGCAGCCTATAGAGCCTTTGCGCCGCTTCCTTATACCCGAAGTTCTTTTCTTCCTTCATCTTACTTTGCAGAAGCCGCTATGCTTGCAGGCTCTTCCTTCTTGCCTTGTTTTGCCGCACTTTCTTCGGCCGTGGCCTTTGCCTTGTCAGCGCGGGAGGCGGCATCATTGGTGAGCGCGAATTGCTCACGCACCTTCCCTTCGATCTCGTTGCGGAGGTCGGGGTTTGTCTGAAGGACCGCCTTGGCTGCTTCCCTGCCTTGGCCAAGCCTTTCCTCGCCATAGGTATACCAGGCCCCGCTTTTCTTGACGACCCCTGCCTCCACCGCCATGTCTACGATGCAGCCTTCCTTTGAAATACCTTCGCCATACATTAAGTCGAACTCCGCCTGTCTGAAAGGAGGCGCAACCTTGTTCTTGACCACTTTCGCACGCACACGGTTGCCCACGACCTCTCCGTCTTTCTTAATGGAGTCAATGCGGCGGATGTCGATGCGCACCGAAGAGAAGAACTTCAAGGCGCGCCCGCCTGTTGTGGTTTCAGGATTGCCGAACATGACGCCTATCTTCTCGCGCAGCTGGTTAATGAAGATACAGGTTGTGTTTGACTTCGAGAGCGAGCCGGCAAGCTTGCGGAGCGCCTGCGACATCAACCTGGCCTGCAGGCCGACGTTGACATCCCCTATCTCGCCTTCAATTTCGGCACGTGGGACAAGGGCGGCCACCGAGTCGATTACGATGCAATCGATTGCCCCGCTTCGTACGAGCATGTCGCAGATCTCAAGCGCCTGCTCTCCGGTGTCGGGCTGAGAAATAAGCACTTCGTCGATATCGACCCCGAGCCGGGCTGCATAGACGGGGTCGAGCGCATGTTCGGCGTCGATGAAGGCCACCACGCCGCCGAGGGCCTGGGATTCTGCAAGGATCTGCAATGCAAGCGTTGTCTTTCCGCTTGCCTCCGGCCCATAGACCTCGACGATCCTTCCCCGGGGCACGCCGCCTATTCCAAGGGCGGCATCCAAAGGCAATGCCCCGGTAGGAATGACCCCGATCTCTAGCTTCTGCCCGCCATCCCCGTATTTCATAATGGCGCCTTGGCCGAACTTGCTTTCTATCTGGTCGGTAGTCACCTTAAGCATCTTGCTTTTTTCTTGGTTCATGGATTCTCCTATTGCCGAGTGCGTTGGTGTTTCATGCTATATCTATTATACGAACGTTTGTTTGATCGTCAAGTAGTTATGCATAAAGTCTTTCACCTTATATTAGCGGGAAGAGTATGCGTGAGGCTTGCCGGGTTTCCCTTTTGCTTTCGCACGAATATCGCTCAGGTTTCCTTCGGTTCTCAGAGAAGCCTTGCCGGAAGCTGGCACGGATTCAGTCCGCAGCTCCCGCCCACCTTGCACATAGAGGGGACTTGCCAAGACCCTCTTTACCGGTTGCCCCTAAGCGGGTTCCGCGGTGTGCTCTATTGCGATGCGGTCGGAAAGCATCTGCAGGGCGCGGAAGGCAGCCTGTCTCCGTATCTCATCACGTGTCCCCTCAAAGCAGCTCAGATGCGTCTCGAAGCCTCTGGAGTCGGCTACCGCAAACCATACGGTACCGACCGGCTTGTCTGCCGAGCCGCCGCCTGGGCCTGCGATGCCGGTGACCGACACCGCAACATCGACACCCAATGCCGCAAGCGCTCCATGCGCCATCTCGCAGGCGGTCTGCTCGCTGACGGCGCCGAACTCTTCCAGTGTCTGGGGACAGACCCCCAGCCTGAGCTCTTTGACCTCGTTCGCATAGCTTACGATGGCTCCCGACAGCACCGCCGAGCTTCCAGGCACCTCCGAAATAGTCGCGCTGACCAGCCCACCGGTACAGCTTTCTGCGGTTCCGATGAGAATATGCCTTTCCGCTGCCAAATCGATGAGCCTGCGCGCCTGCTCAACCAGGGCCTCGTGGTCGAAGACGGCATCGCCCGTAAGGGCCGGCCCGCCTGGCTCGCCGGCATCCTCCTGGGCTCCTTTTGTCCTGAGCGCGTCGTCTTTCCTGCGTCTTCCGCCCTTCCCGTTCCTTGGATTGAACCCCAACACCCCCCGGGCTTTCGAGAGATAGTCAAGCATAGAGAGAACGGTCAACAACAACGCGATGATCATGATGGTCCACGAGATGATGTAGAGCTGGTCAGAAAGCACTTCGGAGATATCGGACACCATATGGCTGTCCTTGATGATAAACAATACGATGGCGACTATCTGGGCTACGGTCTTCGCCTTGCCATACCAACTTGCAGCTATGACCACCCCTTGGCTCGCGGCGACCATACGGATGCCCGACACGATG
>JAVBQH010000006.1:0-8480 GCA_031549175.1 Raoultibacter sp. | reverse complement strand
CCTGAGCACATAAAGGGTGTCATCGGGGTCGATGCGCCTTTTGATCTTCTCGTTCGCCATGATGGCGTCTGCGATATTGTTGCGCTGCAAGGCGATTCTCACCTGGATAATGTATGCGAAGTAGAGGACCCCCCGGGGGACGCCGGTGCTTTCGGCCAGGAGCACGGTCTGCACGATCAGACGGTAGGCCTCGTCGAGCTTTCTGAGCGAGGCCAGGTAGTTCGCCTGTACGATGTTGGCCTCGAAGAGCATGTCGGCATTGCGGGTAAGGGAGAGGCGCATCATCGCCTTTTCCAGGCTTTTCCCGGCCTCGACCATTTCGTCCTTCTCTATTTGGATATAGGCGAGCAAGGCATGGAGCGCCCCGTAAAGCGTATAATCGGTCGGGCACTCCTCGAGGGCGCGCCTGCAGGCTTGTTCGGCGTTGCGCAGCTCGCCCCGGATGGCGAGCACCCAACAGAAGGCATAGCGTCCGAAGGCAACGAAGAAGGGTGAGTTTGCCAGGTCGGCAATTGCCTCGGTCTGCAGATAGTATTCGAGGGCCAGGCTGAATTCGCCTACACGCTCGTAGGACTCTGCCAAGGCGTGCACGACAACACAGCGCAGCGAAAGCGTCATGGTGCCGTCTTGCTGGTCAAGCAGGTTGCGGTATTCTTCGATGGCCTCTTTGAAAAAGCCGTCGAACTCCTTGCATTTGATCTTCACGTGTTGGATTACGATGGAGGCGGCCTGCAGGTCCTCAGCACTGAAGGAGTCGGCCTTGTTCTTCTTTTCCTCTTCCAGGTTCTTCTCGAACAGCGCGAGCCACTTCAAGGTGTCCTTCGAGCGTCCATTGCACATATACCCCCAGGTGACAAGGAGGCTCAAGGTCGGGTCGTGCGGCAGGTCCTCCGCGGGGGTGTTGCAGATCCACGAAATAAAGGGCTCTTCGGTGTCTGCCCGCTTGAAGTTCGCCGAGGCCGCAAGGTTTTCGATCATATCGGAGTCGTTCGCCATCAGCATGTACTTCGCGGCGTCGATGCTCATCTTCTGGGATTCGTACCAATCGCACGCCTTCGATCCGAGCTCGCGGATTGTTCCGGCGCTGTATTGCAGAAGGCGCGTACGGAGCCAGCGCAGGAAGAGGGGGTGATAGCGGTACCAGCGCTCTTCGCCCTCGATCGGCTCGATGAAGAAACGTCTCTCGATCAAGGCGTCGATGAAGCGCTGGCTGTCCTTCAGGCCGGTCAGGTGGCTGCACAGGGGGGCGTTGAACTTCTCGACGAGCGAAGTCTCAAGCAGGAATGATGCCAGCTCGCCCGGAATCTCCCGCGAGACGCAGGAGGAAAAGAACCGGTCCACCAAGGGATAGAGCGCGTCGACATCGAGCGATGCATGGGACTCCACCGACATCTCGTTCAGCGAGTCGACATAGAGGCGGACGCCGGTGACCCAGCCCTCGGTGAGCCGATACAGCTCATCGGCCTGGTCGAGGGGGAAGGCCTCGCCAAATTGGCCTTCAAGGAAGGCCGCGACCTCGTCTCTTTTAAAAGGCAGGTCAGAAGGCGGGAACTCCAAGACCGAATCCCAAAAGCGAAAATCGATCATGTCCATGGGGAAGAAGGACCCTGTCGAGACGACGGTGATGCCGGCGGGAAGGTACTCGGCAAAGAAGTACAGGAGCTCTGAGAGGCGGCCGGGAGGCAGGGCGTCGAGGTTGTCGATAAAGAGGACGCACCGTTTCGGCTCGTTCTTCATCTGCTTGTGAAGGTAGTTGCTCAGCCTGACCGAATAGTCGCGGATATCGTCGTCGGTGTCGGGAAGCGGGTTGTTCTCGGTGATATAGGGCCAGATGGCGCTCCATGAAGCCAAAAGGTGGCCGCAGAGCCGGATGAAGTCGGCGTCCTCCTCGTCAAGGGTCAGCCAAGCAACCTTGCAGGCTTCCTCCTCATCTCGGAGCAGGCGGTAGTACCATTCGCTGAGAAGCGTTGTCTTGCCGTAGCCGATCGGGGCGGCAACCAGGATGAACTTCCACGAAAGCCCGCGTTTGAAACGGGTGAACAGGTAGGGTCTTTCCACGTGGAACGGAGGCAGCAAAGGAGCATTGAGCTTAGCTAGCACGATTTCTGCATGACGGTGTGCATTAAAATTCCGCATACGGCTCTCCAAATCCATAGCGAACTGCCCAGTGCCACCCACACCCAATGTATATGAAATTATCTTTGCCTCGTGCGCCTTCTATTATACATGTGAAGAGGTAGAACTGCACAGCAATCATCGCCTGAATATGAGATCACCATGATCAGGCGAAATGCGGGGGGCTGTCGCCTGCTATTCCCCGAAGTAGGCGCGGTGCCACACCAAGAACATGTAGACCGTCCATATCTTGCGGCTGTTGTCCTCGGCCCCCACGCGGTGATTGTCGAGCAGCCTCACCAGTCCTGCGGTATGGAAGTAGTGCTCGGCGGTTTCCGAGGTGAAGGCGCTTTTCACCACCTCATAATGGGTATCCTGCCTCAGCCACACGCGCGTGGGCACCGGGAAGCCGAGCTTGCGCTTCTCGCAGAAGCGCCGGGGAAGCAGCTTGCATGCCGCCTCGCGCAATGCGATCTTGGTGGTCTCAAGGCTGACCTTCCGGGGGGTGGGAAGCGTGCGTGCCACCGCCCAGACCTCTTTGTCGAGGAAGGGGACGCGGCTCTCCAGGCTGTGGGCCATCGACATCTTGTCGGTCTTCAACAAGATGTCGCCTACCAACCAGAGGTTCATATCGATATACTGCATGCGGGTGACCTCGTCCAGGTCCTTGACTTCCTCATAGTAGGGCCAGGTGAGGTCTTGGGGGGTGATCGACGTGGAGCGCTGCTTCAAAAGTTCGCTGCGCTCCTCGACGGAGAACATGTTGGCATTCCCGATGAACTGGTCTTCGAGGGGAGTGCCGGCGCGATTGAGGTAGTTCGCCCCCCGGACGCCGAAGGCGCGCAGGAAGGCAGAGCCGGCTCGTAAAATCGGCTTGGGGCACATGCCGAGCTTGGCGTTTTCGAGCGGTGTTTGGTAGATGGTATAGCCGCCGAAGAACTCGTCGGAGCCTTCGCCCGAAAGCACCGCCTTCACCTGCTTGGCTGCCTCCTGGTCAACGAAGTAGAGGGCGACCGCCGCAGGGTCTGCCGAAGGCTCGTCCATATGCCACTGCACCTTTTCGAGGCTGTTCCAGAAATCGGTCTCCGAGATCACATGGCTGTAGTTCTCAACCCCCAAGAACTCGCTTGCCTCTCGGGCGTAGGATATCTCGTTGTACTTCTCGCCGTCGTCGGTCTCGAAGCCTACGGTGAAGGTCTTGATGTTGCCGCCCTGGGCATGGAGGCTTGCGGTTAGGTAGTTCGAGTCCACGCCGCTGCTGAGGAACGAGGCGACCTCGACATCGGCTACCATATGGTACTTCACCGATTCCTGCACGGCCGCATGGATGCGCTCGCGGGCTTCAGAGGGGCTGATGCGCTCGTCGATCGCATAATCGATCTGCCAATAGCGCTCGATGATCGGCGCGAACCCTGGTTTTACAATCATGTAGTGCGCAGGGGGCAGCTTGAAGATGCCTTTGAAGAAGGACTCGGGCAGCACGGAGTACTGGAAGCTGAGGTATTGCTCGAGGGCCGACAGGTTCACTGTCCGCTCAACTGCGGGGTGCTCGAGGATGGATTTTATCTCTGAGGCGAAGATGAACCGCCCGTTTGCCTGCGTGTAGTAAAACGGCTTGATGCCGAAGAAGTCGCGGGCGCAAAAAAGCTCCTGCGCCTTTTTGTCCCAGATCGCAAAAGCGAACATGCCGCGTACCCGGTCGAGCAGGCTCTTGCCCCAGGCGACATACGCCGTCAGCAACACCTCGGTGTCCGAGTTCGTCTTGAAGGCGTAGCCCTCATCCTTCAGTTCGGCCTGCAGGTCTTGGTAGTTGTAGATCTCGCCGTTGAAGACGATTGCATAATCGCCGGTGTCGTCTTGCCCGATGGCCGGGGATGTCAGCGAAGAATCCTTGTCGCCGGTAGCACGGATCATAGGCTGGTTGCCGTTTTCCAGGTCGATGAGGGAAAGGCGGCGATGGCCGAGCGCTATTCCCTGGTCGAAGTATTGCCCCTCGCCATCAGGGCCGCGGTGCGCCATCACGTCGCACATTGCCTTGAGGTAAGGCGCATCGGCACTATCCGCTCCTATGAAACCGCAGATACCACACATAGACTCGTTCTCCTTGCTTTTCCCGGCCTTGCTCTTGTCGGTTCCTATGATAATTCAAGGCGTGGGGTATGCCGAGCGGCATCGCGAAAAGACCGAGAAAAGGGGACAGTCCCCTTTTCTCGGTCGGCCCTCCATCGCAGCCATCCATCCATGCGAAATGCCGCATAGGGCGGATGGCGCATTTGGACAAAGGACGGACCTGGTATCATTCTGGATTCGAAAAGGAGGAGCGATGAGCAAAGAGGGAAGCGCGTCTGAGGTAGCGGGTCCGGGGAAAGCCGCCGCAGTTTCACGGTCGGTATGGTCGGGGAAGTGGGCGTTCATATTGGCGGCGGCTGCTTCGGCGGTCGGCTTGGGAAACATTTGGCGCTTCCCCTACTTGGCGGCCAAATACGGCGGCGGCACCTTTTTGATCACGTACCTGGTCTTGGTCTTCACCTTCGGCGCCACGCTGCTGTTGCTTGAGACCGCCTTGGGCCGCAAGACGGGCCAATCCGCCATCGGCGCCTTCAAGGCATTTGGGAAGAAATATGCGTTCATAGGCATCATCACGTCGCTCATACCTTTCATCATCACCCCGTACTACTGCATTATCGGCGGCTGGGTTGCAAAGTACACCGTAGGCTACCTCGTCGACGGGCCGGCGAAGATGGCGGATGGCGGGTTCTTCACATCGTTCATCAACAGCAGCACCGAAAGCTATATATGGATGCTGGCCTTTATGGCGTTGGTGTTCTTCGTTGTGGCGCGGGGCGTGAAGGGCGGCATCGAAAAAGCGAACCTGGTGATGATGCCTGCGCTGATCATCATTGCGGTTTGCGTCGCCGGGTACACCTTGGCGATGCCGGGCGCGCTGGACGGCGCCCTTTACTACATAACTCCGGACTTCAGTAAATTCTCGCCCGAGCTGGTCATCGGGGCGCTTGGGCAGATGTTTTACAGTCTGTCGCTTGCGATGGGGATCATGATCACCTACGGGTCGTACCTGGCGAAGAAGGAGAGCCTGACCCAAAGCGTCACCCGGGTCGGCGGGTTTGACATCGGCGTCTCTTTTTTGGCGGGGCTCATGGTCGTGCCTGCAGCCTTCGTGGCGATGGGGTCGGGCGAGGCGGTCGCCGAAAGCGCCGGGCCTTCGCTGATGTTCATCACCTTGCCCCAGGTGTTCTACGAGATGGGCGGTGCCGCTATGATTGTCGGCTTCGTCTTCTTCCTGCTGGTGCTCTTCGCCGCGCTCACCTCGGCGATCTCGCTCATGGAAACCTGCGTCTCAATCTTGCAGGACGGTGCGAAGTGGCCTCGGAGGAAGGCGCTCCTCACCACCATGCTCGTAATCGTCGTGGCAGGTGTGTTCGTGAACGCCGGGTACAACGGGCTTTCCTTCCTGGAGCCCCTCGGTGCCGGCAGCTCTCTTCTCGACTTCTTCGATTTCATATCGAATTCGGTCATGATGCCGATTGCGGCATTGTTGACCTGCATTTTCGTCGGATGGCTTATCAAGCCGAAGGCGATCGTCGACGAGGTGAAGCAGTCGAGCCCCTTCAAGCTGGAAAAAGCCTGGGTGATCATGGTCAAGTACGTGGCTCCTGTCTTGGTTGCGGTCATCCTGGTCGCCTATGTCGCCGCCCAGTTCGGCCTGTTTGTGATGTAGTGGGACAAAAGGGACAGACCCTTTTGTCCCACTGGCCCCCTGCGTGCGTCCCCTGTTTCACCCAAAGTACGCTCGCATCGCCTCGCGATCAACTATAATGACAGCGATAAAAACTTAGGAGGAGCATAGATGTCCCTTTCCATCGGTATTGTCGGACTTCCCAATGTCGGGAAGTCAACCCTGTTTACCGCGCTGACAAAGAAAGCCGGCCTTGCCGCGAACTATCCTTTTGCCACGATCGACCCGAATGTGGGCGTTGTGCCCGTGCCCGACGCACGCCTCGACGCCTTGGCCAAGATCGACAACCCGGCGAAGATCGTGCCGGCGACGGTCGAGTTCGTCGATATCGCCGGGCTTGTTGCCGGAGCCTCGCAAGGCGAAGGCCTGGGGAACCAGTTTCTTGCCAACATCCGCGAGACCGATGCCATATGCGAGGTCGTGCGCTTCTTCAGCGACCCCGATGTCGTGCACGTTGCCGGCAAGGTCGACCCGCAAAGCGATGTGGAGACCATCAAGACCGAACTCATCTTGGCCGACATCGCCACGATCGACAAGGCGCTTCCCCGCTTGGAAAAGGACGCGAAGCGCGACAAGGCCCTGGCAAAGAAGTTCGACGTCGCATGCAAGGTGCTCGAAGGGCTGAATGTCGGCCACCGTGCCCGTACGCTTGGCCTCGACGAAGACGAGGCAGCGGCGATATACGACCTCCATCTGCTTACCATGAAACCGATGCTCTATATCGCCAACGTCGACGAAGACCAGTTGATGGCCGACCTACCGGAGATTGACGGCACCAAGCCTATCCCGATCTGCGCGAAAGTCGAGGCCGATCTTGCAGAGCTCGACCCCGAGGAGGCCCAGGAGTACCTGGAGAGCCTCGGCCTTGAGGAAAGCGGCCTCGCCCGTCTGGTACGCGAGGCCTATCGGTTGCTTGGCCTGCATTCATACTTCACCAGCGGCGAGACCGAGACGCGTGCCTGGACGGTGCAGATCGGAGCGAAGGCGCCAGCTGCGGCAGGCGTCATCCACTCCGATTTCGAGCGCGGCTTCATCAAGGCCGAGACGGCAAGCTGCGACGACTACCTCGCCCACGAAGGCGAGGGCGGCTGCCGGGCGGCCGGGAAGCTTCGCCAGGAAGGCAAGGAATACGTCGTGCAAGACGGCGATGTCATGCACTTCAAGTTCAACGTGTAGCGGAGTAACCTCTAAGAAGGAGGTTCGATCAAGTTTGACAGAGTTCTTCATTTTGTTTCTTCGACTCAGCCCGGAAATGCAGATGAGTTGCTGTTGGTTTTCTCGTACTGTTTAAATACCTAATATTTTGAAAAATCTTGCCTGGACTTGCTGGAAGGCGGCATTCACATCAGCGCTCGTGGCAATTGCTATCTCAACACCATATTTTGACGCATACCCTTGCATTAAGGTATTGAATTCTGATAGGGCCTCGTCGCTTGTTTTGCCTGAATAATCTGAATTGTCTTTATCTTCCAAATACTTTACATCTATAAAGATACCTGCAGATAATCGCATTGCTTGTATTTCGTCATCCGAAAATCTTTCCAGGTTCTTAGCGACGAATGAACTAACGCTTTGCTCTGACGCCCTCACAGCTTCCTCTTTGCTTTCCATATTATTGGAGGCGGGAGGTTTTGGCTCCGTTTTGTTAGGGGACTGTGGGGTTTCGCACCCGGTTAATATGTAGCATGTTGTTATAAGTAGGCATATCAAAAGTATCCGTTTCATAGGTTTCTTCTCTCATAGGCTTTCTAATAGTTCTTCAGCATCAGCACATCCGTGAGTGGATGCGAGTTTTAGCCAATATTTTGCTTTAGCGGTATTAATGGGGACATCTGTTCCGAATGCAAAAATCTGGCCTAGATGGAACGCGGTATATGCTTGTTGGTATAGATCCCACGCATCTTCAAGTATCGAGATAGCTTTTCGTGCGTTCTTTATCGGGCCACCATGCGGTTCTAGTTGTCCTCCAAGATACATGGAGGCTACGCTATCCATGGTGCATCGATCTGGATTTAAGAGCATCTGGGCTATATGGTTTAAAGCTTTCTTCTCGTTTCGAGCAACTCCAGGACAATCCAGATATAGGTCTTGGATATACCAGTCCACCCTTCTCGAACAGCATCCCTGTTCTGCGCGAATACCTGACTTTTCGATTTGATGAAAAAGTTGAAGAGCGGCTTCATAGTTTTGATGGCAGCCATGGCCGTAGTAAAGAAGCTGTGCGTATCTGAATTTCGATTCTATGTTCTCTAATATTGAGCCTTCGCCAAACCAGAATGCTGCATTTTCCCAGTCTGCCCAGGTATTTTCGGGAGTATACGATGCAAAATAATAGTATTGGTCGGGATTTAGTACTAAATCGACCTCCATGCCATAGTAGATTTCTCCTGCAATCCGCATTGCCTGAGAATTTCCGTTTTGGGCATCTTCCATTACAAGCGTCAGGCATTCGTTAATGGCGTCTCTGTCAAAATCTTCCACGAAGAAGTTCCAATACTCCATAGCTTTGTAGAGCAAAGAACTATTTATTGGAATTGTATTCAACATGGGATTGCTCCAAAAAGTAGTTGTCGTTTAAAAAAATTGCGATACGGATAATATGATATTT
>JAVBQH010000080.1:0-5876 GCA_031549175.1 Raoultibacter sp. | reverse complement strand
GTGGTTGGTCGGGGGCGCCGGGGGCCCCGCGATACTGGGGGCGGTGCCCGTCTGTGGGCGCCCCCCCCCCCCCACGCCGATATTTGCTGTTCGGCAGCCTCTTGCTGGTTTGCCGGCAGTTTCTTGTAGGCTTTTATCCCAACGATCATCAGGAGCTCCTTTGCGGTTGCATTGTGATAATTTCATCGGCTATGGATAAGGTCGACAGGCGGTGCGAGACAAGAACGACGGCCTTTTTGCCCGCCTGACCCCGAAGCGACTGCAGGACTATCCCCTCGTTCAGGCTGTCCAGGTTACTGGTGGGCTCGTCAAGCAGGATCAACGGGGCATCATGGAGAAAGGCGCGTGCAAGCCCGATACGCTGCTTTTCGCCCCCGGAAAGCGCATCCCCTGCTTCGCCGAGAGGGGTCTCGTAGCCCTTCGGCAAGGTGCAGATGAAGTCGTGGATGGCAGCCTGCTTGCAGGCCGCGACGACTTCCTCGCGGGTCGCATCGAGCTTGGCGATCCGCACGTTTTCCTCGATACTGCAGTTGAACAGCTGTGTTTCTTGCGTGACGAAACCTTCCGCCCTGCGCAGGCTTGTCGTGTTCGTATTGCGCAGGTCGGTTCCGGATATCTGGATATGCCCCTCGTCCACGTCCCAAAAGCGCATCATCAGCCGCAGAAGCGTCGACTTGCCAGAGCCGCTTTTGCCCGAGATCCCGATCGTCTGGTTTTTGAGGATGCCCATGTTGAAATTGTCCAGGACATCTTCTTCTCCATAGCCGAAGCTGACTCCCTTGCACGCAAGGCTTGTGAAGGTGACGTCTTCCCCTTGGGTGATGTCCGTGGTCAGCGGCTGTTCTTCAAGGATGTCGAGCACGCGGTTTGCGGCGGCGAAGGTGTGCACCAGGTTGTTGGCCAGACCCGACAGGGCCACAACCGGCCCGAAGGAGCTGATCATACACGTGAAGGCAAGAATGGCGCCCCAGGCGCCGAGAGACCCTTCGCCGACCAACGCAATGCCACAGGCTAGCATGACAAGCGAGAACACCATGATCGTGGCGCCGGTCGCGGCTTGGGACAATCCCTCCACGGCCTTGAGGCCCGCCTGTTTTTCGCTCAAGTCTGCGGTGCGGGCGCGGATGCCCACCAGCCGGCTTTCACCTTGGCCGAATTGCATGACCTGGGAAATTCCCTGTAGGCTGCCAAGCAGGTAGCTTGAGAGCCTTCCCGATTGGTCGCGGAAGGCTTGCGCCGTCTCGCTTCCGGCCCGGGCGGTAAAGAACGGGATGACAAGCCCCACACTAAGATACCCGAGAAGGGCAATGACGCCGCAGCTTGGATTGATTGCACTGATCAACGCAACCATAATAGTTGAAGTGACCAGGGCGATCGCAATCGGCGAGAGCGTATGCGCATAGAACACCTCGAGAAGCTCGATATCCGCGGTGACGACCGTCACGAGGTCCCCCTTCTCTTTGGTCTCCATCTTGGCAGGCGCCAGGTCGCGCAAGGCCTTGAACACCTTGCTCCGGATAAGTGCAAGCAGCCTGAATGCGATGAAATGGTTGGCGAGTTGCTCCCCGTAGCGAAGAAAGCCCCGGCAGACGGCGCATGCAATGAGGAGCGCGATGATGACAGGCAGGGGCAGCAAGCCGGTAAGCCCTGCGGCCTCCAACAAGGCGAGCACGCCCAGCACAGGGATGGATATCGCCGCAAGGAAGCCGAGGACGCCAAGCGCGACGGCAAGCGCCATATAGCCTGCCAACGGCCTGACCAGGAGTGTGAGCTTCGAGGCTATTTCAAGGTTGTCCCTAGGCACTGAGCACCTCCTTCTTTGTGATGTTCTCCAGCGTGCGCTGGGCGTTGAACAGTTGAGCGTACCGGCCTTTTTGCGCGATCAGCAGGCCGTGGCTGCCCGATTCGATGACTTCGCCCGCGTCCATGACATGAATTTGGCCGGCAGGGATAACATTGGCCAAACGGTGCGAGATGAACAGGACGGTCTTCGACTTCCCCAGCTCCCAGATTATCGACGTGATGTCGTTCTCGCTTTCGACGTCGATGTTCGAGGTCGCCTCGTCGAAGATGTAGACAGGGCTGTCGTGCAGGATCGCGCGGGCCAAGGCGAGCCGTTGGCGCTGGCCGCCAGAAAGGTTTGCGGCGCGTTCCTCGAGACGAGTGTCGAGCCCCTGCTGTTCGCGCAGGAAACCGGCCAGGTTGACCTTCCCGAGCAGCTCCCACATGCGGCCGTCGCTGACACTGCTGTCGGCTATGCGCAGGTTGTCGCGCACGGTGCCGGTGAACAAGTGGCTGTCGTGTCCGAGGTAGGTTATCGTTTGGGCAAGCCACCGGGGCGTGTATGCGGCGACAGGACGCCCGTCGATGGACACCGTGCCGGAAGCCGGCCTGATGCGTCCCGCGAGAAGCGCTGCAACGGTGCTTTTTCCGCAACCCGATTCGCCGACGAGCGCGGTGATGCCCGGCTTGAGGCAAAGGTCGATGTTGCGGATGGCCTGCCGTTCCCCGTCGTAGCTGAAGCCGACGGCTTCGAACTGGATATCCCCGTCAAAGGAGGCGTTCTCTATCTCCCCTGTTTGCGGGTCGGGCAGATCAAGCAGTTTGAATATCTTGTCGCTTGCGGCCATTCCATTCATGGCGATATGGAAAAACGAGCCCAACAGCCGGAGTGGGAGGAAGAACTCGCTTGCGAGCAATATGATGGCGAAACACCCCGCGAAGCCCACGGCGCCGCCGATGTAGCCGTTGACGGCCAGCACTATTCCGACCACCGCACCGCCGTAGGCGATCAGGTCCATGAGGGTGATGGAGTTCAGCTGCATGGTGAGCACCCGCATGGTGATCTTGCGAAAGCCCTCTGCTTGGGCATCCATTTCGGCAGCCTTGCGGGCGTCGGCTTGGTATATCTTGAGGGTGGTCAGGCCTTGGATGTTTTCAAGGAAGCCTTCCCCCAGGTCGGTGTAACTGCCCCAGTACTGCTTGAGCAGTTTTTTGGCAATGCGTTGGACCAAGACGATTGACAACGGGATAAGGGGGACGCACAAAAGCAAGGCCACAGCGACGGGCATGCTGACGAAGCTCAAGGCCGCAAACAGCGTGACCGGCGCCAGAAGGCTGTAGGCCAGCTGGGGCAGGTATTTCGAGAAGTAGGTTTCAAGTTGGTCGACGCCTTCTGTTGCCACCTGCAATATTTTCGATGTCGCCACGCGGTCGCGGTACGAAGGGCCTAGGGCGAGCATCTTCTTGTAGATGGCCTCGCGCAAGGTGAACTTCACTTCGTCTGCGGCAAGGAAGCTGGCCTTCGCGACCCCGAGGGCACATGCGAACCGCACAGCTATGCCGGCGACTGCGACCGAGATCGACGTGACCGCCCGTGCGGCATCAACCGCCCCGCTTATCAGGGATTCCACCAGGTACCCAATGGAGAAGACAATGACGATGTTGCATACCAAGGAAACCCATTGGAGCAAGACGTTAAGCCGCACGTATCTCATAGATTTTTTCGCCAGGCCTATCAGCCTCTTGTTAATCATCATGTCGATAAAAAAGCCCTTCAATCAAGCATCAAGAAGACAGGTTGTCAGTATAGTTAGCCTTATCTAACTTTGTATTATAAACAGTTTTCTCACAAAGTGCACCAAAAAGTTAGAAATAGCTAACAATTGAGAAACGGGCATGCCAGCCCGAGAAAAGGGGACAGTCCCCTTTTCTCGGGCTGGCCCCCCTTGCCCGTCGGGTTTCGTCTACCCAGTTTTGAACGCAGGGCGAATGAACTCGATCGAGGCCTTATCGACAGCCAGTCTCTTTGCCAAAGCTTCCCAGCCCCCGACAACTCTCTTCGCCTCTGCAACAAGCTTGTCGGCCTCACAGGAAGCGATGCCAAAGTACCCCGCTTGTGCAACAGCAAGCTCGAAAGAACACGAGTTATCATGTTGGCTGATATTCAAGCTGAGCCCATGCCCTTGTGGATTGGGGTTCACATCGAAAAGAGGCGAGATCTTCCAGCCGTCCGGGCATAGCAGAAACCCATGGTTTCTCAGATGGTCGTCAGTGTTGCTGACCGCTATTGAAAACAAAATGCGTTTGAAAAGCTCCCGAAGGTCTTCTTGTGGCTGACTTCCCCGCTCTCGAATGAAATCAGCAATATCAAGATAGCTTGTTCCTAAGGATGCCTGCTCACCATCATGTTTTCCAAGGAGCGTCATGGCCGAGGCGAAATGAACACGTTGGCTGCCCGTACGGTCGAATCTTTTGCAAAGGAAGGTGTGGCCAGCCCGCCCGAATCGCTCAACTTCCCACTCGGTTGTTTTCAGCCCAAACTCTTGCGCCAACTGGTAAACCAGTGCTTCGGCGAGCCCCACGTCGAAGACATCGTTTTTCGAGGGAAACTTGGCAATCCAAAGATCCCCCTCTGGGTCTTGAACCGACGCTTTGGGACGTGCCCCACCAAGCGATGATCCGGGCTCCAACAACAATGCGAGGTTTTCTGAAAAGTCGGAACTTTTAGCTGACTCCAGCGCCCAAGCTGCCGATTCAAGCTCTCGCAGCCTTACCCAAGGAGGGATGGATTTTGCAGAACATTCCGCAAGATAGGCCTTCTCTCCCATTCTGTTAAACCGCAAAGCACCCATGCGCGCCTCGTCACACACCCCTAAAAGGTGATCGGACGTTATAAGCGTGCGTGGTGTCCGGCCTTCCCTTGCTGCGGAAGCCGCCTCTTGCCGCTGCATAAGAGTTCTTCCCCACCGATCTGGGCACGAGTCGGCGAACATCCCGAAGGTCGGCTTGTCTGTAGGAGGGTATTGCCTGCCTGGAAAGAAAAATAGGTCAGGATCGAGAAACAAGTCCTTTCCAACATCAAGCCAGTTTTTTTCATACTCGAAACTTGATATTTCGTCATGGCGATGCGCTTCAAAGTGCAGGGTTCCAAGTGTGGTAAGCCCAAAAGAAGCTTCCGCATCGAGAAATACCTGGTAAGAGCCTTCCATTACGAAGACTCCCCTCGGGGTTTTTTCGGGGCGCGCTTTTTCGGCGTTATGTTGAGGTCTTGCAACGTGTGGCCAAGAATATCATCGGATGCGATTTTAAGCAGGTCATCACGCATGCCTAAAGCCATTAACACACCGGCGTATGCTCCCATGGAAACCGAAGGTGATCCCTTTTCAACTGCCCACACGGTTGATCTGCTTATACCGGCACGTTCGGCTACCAGTTCGACACCGAGCTTGCGACGCAGCCGGGCAAGGCGGATATTGTCGCCCATTTCTTCAAGCACTTTTTGCGTCGAAGGCATAACTACTGGCTTTTTGCGTCCCATAATGCTTATATTGTAAAACATTTTCTAATATTTGTCTATATTTTTAAACTTTATAGAGGCAAACCGAGAAAAGGGGACTGTCCCCTTTTCTCGGTTTCAGCTGAGGGCGGCGGCGACTTTACGGGCTGCGGCCGTGATGGAGAGGTCTCCCACGTCTACGGTGATGTCGGCGTACTTCTCGTAGAGGGGCTTGCGCTCGTCGTAGAGGTCGCGCAGGCTCATGCTGATGCCGCCTTTGAGCACCACGCCACGCTCGTGTAGGTCATGCAGCCGTTTAACCAGGTCGTCATATGATATCTTCAGGTAGACGATGCGCCCGATTTCCGCCAGATGGCTCATCGCCTCTTCGGAATAGACCGCGCTGCCGCCCGTCGCGATGATGCTCTCCTCTGCCACGATGGTGCTCAAGACCTCGTTTTCGACGTCAATGAAACCTTCAGGCCCGCAGGCGTCAATCAATTTCTGCAGCGTTTTGTCGGATTGGCGCTGTATCAGCAAGTCCGCGTCTATGAAGTGGTGGTTGAGTATCTTCGCCAGGACTATCCCTACGGTCGAC
>JAVBQH010000090.1:0-19660 GCA_031549175.1 Raoultibacter sp. | reverse complement strand
CGAGATCGCAACGCTCAACGGAAGCATCCACCGCAATGGGCAACAGCTCATGCGCATTCGCGTAATGGCCGCCCTGCGCGAGGCTAAAGCCCTCCGTGAACTCGGCAACAGGCCCCAAGAGCTTGACTGCCTCCATTTCATCATCGACAACGGCAACAAACTCCAAGCGGTCGATTACGCAACCTCTCGGCTTTCTGAGATAATCAGCTAGCATCTGTTCCATAGCGGGAGGGTAAGAGTTGCTTTTGCCCTGAAAAACATCTGGTTATGTACTATAATGCTACGAAATAGAGCCAGCGCTTCCGACGAAAAATGGAACAGAAGATGAAGACCGTTAGTTTCTACTATAGTGGGCTATTCTTCCGCAGCTATCTTGCTACCGACGCAGAGATCATGACGGGCTGGACGCGTGACGGCACAACAAGCACCTTCTTCGAACTCCAAGAAGGGTTAACCGCCGAGGCGATCGCCGATCTGATACGCCTTGTGCGGGAGGCCGAAGACCGCATAGGGCTGATGGTCGTCGATTCGGGGGTCGAAATCGGAATCGCCGAGATCACCGATATAGACAACCAGCTCAAAGATGCCGTGATAGGCGTGGCTCTCGGCCCGCCGGCGCGTCAGAATTTCGGGTATGCACACAAGATCATGGAAGGCCTTATCTGGTTTTGCACAGAAAGCTATGGCCTGAAGACCTTGAAGTGCAGGATCAACAGCGAGAGCAAGAGGATGCTGGGCATCGCCTACTCGTTCGGGTTCGAAAAGGAACGGGAATATATAATATGGAAGGGCGGTGCCTCGACGTACATCACTACCGCCGCCTATTCCTCGGACCAGGAAAGGGAGGCATCCGGAAGCCACCTTGAGCTCATAGGGGGGACGCCGTGTATCCGGCTGAACCCGAAAAAATGGGAGACCCAAGGCAACCTCTACGCCAAAGTAGACTCATTCAGCCCATCAAACAACGCAGAGGGGCGGATAGCAAGAAGAGCCCTCGAAGCGGCGGTGAAGGCCGGCGAGGTGAATCCTGCCACCACGATAATTGCGGCTACGGGCACAAGCCTCGGAATGTCGTTCGCAAAGACCTGCGCCCTTTATGGGCTGCCGCTTGTCGCTGTCTTGCCACGTGGGGCGATGCCGCAGGAAGAAAGGGGTCGGCTTGAAGCCGCCGGCGGCATGTTGGTTGAGACGCCCCGGGAATACGCGTTCCAGGGCGCTGCACAGTATGCCGAATTCCTCCGCGGGAACATAGCCAACAGCTTCCTGGTCAACGAGGGCGAATTGAGGGCAACGGCAAGCGCCTACATAGAATCCGAAGAGTCCGACAACCGGTCCGCAAGCAGCCTCGATACGGTCATCCTCTGTCTCGGCCCGAAGGCGACCTTGACGGGTGTGGTGAAGAACCTAAGCCGGTATCCGAAGAATGTGAAGGTGTATGCAGTCGAGCTCGAGACGAATGCGACCTCAGGCCATGCGCCCCCGGACGATGGGCATGCCCGGGCGGGTACCGGAATCCTGCCGCAGGTACTGAAAACGGAGCTTCTTGATGGCATCATGCTCACTCCCGATCACGAGGCCTCCGCCTACGTCTCGCTGCTGGCAGGAAACGAAGGCCTGCATTGCGGCATATCGTCGGGGGCTGCCCTGTCCGTGGCTGTGAAGTACTGCAATGACAACCCCCATGAGAACGTCTTGGTGGTGCTGCCTGATAACGAAGTCGAGCATATTCGCCGGGAACCCCGGGATGGCAGCCTCGAGGCCCTTTTGGGCGCAGGCCTCAAGGGAAGCGAGCTCCCTCAATGCATTGGCCTGGCGGAATGGTGCAGGCTGTTCCCCGATGGGCTTCGCACCCCCGTCCTAATGGCATAGCCGCCCGGACCTTCGGGACCCCTAGCGTAGTGGACGCGGGGCATACCGCCCGAGGGGAGCGCATCCTTCAAAATCAGCCTGTGTCTTCCATGAAGACCATGCCGGGCCTCGTCCGGTGCGGCAATGCCTTTTGCAAAAAAACATCAGATTCTGCCCCGCAACCCTGTGCCCGTGCCGTATACTCTCATGAGTCCTTTAAATGCGGTACAGAGAGACCGACAAGGCTTGAACATCCGGAATACGGGTGTCTGTTGATGAAGCCTTTGTCTGTCGCAGAGGCCTTTTTTATGCCCGCGAACAGGCATGCTCATCAGATCCTTGGATAGGCGCCAAAGGAGGGCCGGTGCTTTCCCGGGTATAGGCAAGAGCTTTGGCAGCAGGTCGGCCTGTACGCACTTCGATCCCTGAAGGGAGTGTGTATGAACGACAACCAGCAAGTAAAATCGATTGTCATGGATGCGGAAGAGATCGAGCGGTCCCTCACCCGCATCGCGCATCAGATCCTCGAGGCGAACCACGGTGCCGACAACCTCGCCTTGGTAGGCATCGTCACGAGGGGGGACCTGCTTGCAAAAAAGCTGGTCGAGAAGATCGAGGGCATCGAGGGAACGAAGGTCCCCCTCGGAAGCCTCGACATCAGCTTCTATCGCGACGACGTTCTCACGCACCTTGCGCCTGAGGTGCACGGCACCAACATCACTTTCGACATAGACGGCAAGATCATCGTGCTCGTCGACGACGTGCTCTACACCGGCAGGACCATTCGCGCAGCGCTCGACGCGCTCATGGACCTCGGGCGGCCGTCATCTGTCCAGCTCGCCGTTTTGGTCGACCGCGGCCACCGCGAACTGCCGATCCGCGCCGACTACGTCGGCAAGAACGTCCCTTCCTCGCGCGACGAGAGCGTCCGCCTGTTCCTCGAAGAGGTTGACGGCGTCTCCTGCGTCGAGATCCTTGAGATGCAGCCCGGCACCCGGGCGGGGTCTGCACCGTTGGGAGGTGAGTAGAGGATGGCATTCAACCATAAACACCTGATAGACATCGCCGAATACTCCGCCGATGACATCATGAAGCTCCTCGAGACGGCGGTCACCTTCAAGGAGGTCAACGAGCGCAAGATCAAGAAGCTCCCCACGCTCAAGGGCTTCACCGTGATCAACATGTTCAACGAGCCTTCCACAAGGACGCGCTCGTCGTTCGAACTTGCCGAGAAGCGCCTTTCCTGCGACAGCTTGAACTTCGGCGGCTCCTCCACCTCTGCTGTGAAGGGCGAAAGCCTGGTCGATACCATTGAGACCCTGAACTCTTACAAAGTCGACCTGGTGATAGTCCGCGACAAGCATGCGGGCGTTCCGCGCCTTATCGCCGAGCACACGAACGCCGGCGTCATCGACGCGGGGGATGGGAAGCACCAGCATCCCACACAAGCGCTCCTCGACCTCTATTCCATATGGGAGAAGCTCGGCCGTTTGCAAGGCCTCCATGTGGGGGTCGTCGGGGACATCGGCCACTCCCGCGTCTGCGGGTCCTTGATCCCGGCACTCAAGATCATGGGCTGCGAAGTGACGGTCATAGCCCCGCCGACGCTTATGCCGGCGCGCCCCGACGTGCTCGGCGCCGACCATGTGTCAAGCAGCCTCGACGAGGCGCTGCCCGAGCTCGACGTGGTATATATGCTGCGCATCCAGCGCGAACGCCTCGAGGGGGCACCGTATCCGAGCCTGCGCGAATACAACCTGCTTTTCGGGTTGACGAAGGAGCGTGAGAGGCTGATGAAGCCGGATGCGATCATCTGCCATCCGGGGCCCATAAACCGCGGCGTAGAACTCGACAGCTACATGGCCGACCACGCGGAGCGCTCGGTCATTCTCAACCAGGTATATGCAGGCATATGCACGCGCATGGCCGCCTTGTACCTGCTGTTAGGAGGGAGTGAAGATGGCGTTGTTGCTTAAGAACGCACGTATCATCGACCCGGCGAACAATATCGACCTGCTGGGAGACGTTGCTATCAAGGACGGGAAGATAGCAGAGGTCGGCACCGGCCTCAGCATCGAGAAGGGAGTCACCCGCGACCTCGGTGGGAAGGTCGTCGTGCCCGGGTTGGTCGACATGCATGTACACCTGCGCGAACCCGGCTACGAGCAGAAGGAAGACATTGAAAGCGGCACCCGTGCCGCTGCGCACGGGGGCTTCACCGGCGTATGCTGCATGCCCAATACGAAACCGGTCCTCGACAATGCCGCACAGGTTGAGTACGTCTCGAAGCGTGCGGAAGAGGTCGCGAAATGCCGCGTGCATATCGCAGGCGCCTGCAGCCAGGGGCTTAAAGGCGAGACCCTGTCGGAGATGGGGGATATGGTGGCACATGGCGCCGTGGCCTTCACCGACGACGGCCGCGGCGTCCAGGATGCGGGCATGATGCGCCTTGTCATGGATTACGCCAGCATGTTCGGCTGCGCGGTCATGAGCCACTGCCAAGACGAAGGGCTCGTAGGAGACGGCCAGGTAAACGAAGGGGTCGTATCGACCCGGCTTGGCATGCTCGGCTGGCCGGCGGAAGGCGAGGAGCTCCAGATCGCGCGCGATGTCGCACTGTGCCGCCTGACCGGATGCCCGCTGCATATCCAGCATCTGACGACGGCGCGCGGCCTCGACCTCGTGCGCGCGGCCAAGGCTGAAGGCCTGCCGGTGACCTGCGAAGTCACCCCACACCATCTCTTCCTGACCGAAGATGACATCCACGACGACTACAACACCTGCCTGAAGGTCAACCCGCCCCTGCGTACGTCCGATGACGCCGCGGCGCTCATCGAAGGCGTGGCAGACGGCAGCATCGACTGCATCGTCACCGACCATGCGCCGCATGCCGCATGGGAGAAGGACTGCGAGTTCGAGGTCGCCGCATTCGGCATGACCGGCCTTGAGACTGCGCTTTCCCTCATAATGACCAAGCTCGTGAAACCCGGGATCATCGATTACGGGCGCATGGTCGAGCTTATAGCCATCAACCCCCGCAAGATCCTCAGGCTTGAAGAGGTCGGCCTTCGCCAAGGCGCGACCGCCGACCTGACCGTCATCGACCCCGAGCTTTCCTGGACAGTCGAGGCGGACGGCTTCGAATCGAAGGCGGTCAACTCCGGGTTTATCGGATGCGGGCTTGTCGGACGCGCAACGGACGTCTATGTCGGAGGTTACAGCACTATGGAAGAAGGCAAGGTCATTGAGTAAGCAAAGCGATACCATATTAAGCAAGACAACCGCAATAACCGGCAGGCCCGCCCTGCTTGTCCTCGAGGACGGCAGTTCATATGAGGGGATGTCGTGCGCGGCAGACGGCGAGGTGTTCGGGGAGATATGCTTCAACACCTCATCCATCGGATACCTTGAGGTCATGTCCGACCCCTCCTACGCGGGGCAGATCATCACCATGACCTACCCGCAGATCGGGAACTACGGCGTGAACCACGGGGACCTACAGGCCGATACCCTGGCCTTGCGTGGGGTCGTGGTGCACCGTATGTGCGCAGCGCCTTCGAACTGGAGGAGCGAGAAGAGCCTTCCCGACTTCCTGTACGAACAGGGCGTAGTGGCTATCGAAGGCATCGACACCCGCAGCCTCACCCGGCATATCCGCGACTTCGGGGCACAAAGGGCGGCCATCTCCACGGTCGACCTCGACAGGGAGTCACTGCTTGCGAAGGTGAAGGCAAGCCCGTCGATCATAGGGGACAACCTTGCCGCCGCGGTAAGCTGCGAGGGCTCCTACGAGTTCTCGGCCCTGCCCGCCTCTCAGGATTTCGCCCTCGAAGAGCCGGCCGACCCGCGCTACCGGGTGATCGCCTATGACTGCGGCGCCAAGCGCTCGATCCTTTCCGGCCTGGTACGCGTCGGATGCGAGGTGACCGTCGTCCCGTGGGACACGCCTGCAGAAGAGGTGCTGGCCGCAAAGCCCGACGGCGTGTTCCTAAGCAACGGCCCGGGGGACCCCGATGCTGTGGTAGGCACCTATACCCAGGTCGAAAAGCTTCTCGGACAGGTGCCCGTCTTCGGGATCTGCCTTGGGCACCAGATGGTATGCAAGGCCTGCGGAGCTGAGATCGAGAAGTTGAAGTTCGGGCACCGCGGCGGCAACCAGCCGGTCATGAATCTTTTGACGAGGCGCGTTGAGATCACTGCCCAAAACCACGGCTTCGGCCTGGTATACCCCAGCCTGGGCGAGCTGGTCCCGGAATATTCCGGCTGGCACAAGACGCACGAGGAAGACCTGCGCTACTGGTCGCGCTCGGGGCACGCGCCGGTCGTCTCGAACGACCGTTTCGGACGCATCCAGCTGACCCATGTGAACCTGAACGACGGGACGGCCGAGGGCATCGCCTTCATGGATATCCCGGCCTTCTCGGTGCAGTACCACCCCGAGGCAAGCCCGGGTTCGACCGATGCCCATTATCTGTTCACGGCGTTCACACGCCTTATGGACGGCAAAGAGGACTACCTTGATATCGATATAGCCCAAGACAGGCTGGCCGGCTGGAAGTTCGGCTCCACAGGGGAGGCTGAATAACCATGCCAAAAAGAGAAGACCTCAAAAGCATACTGATCATAGGCTCAGGCCCGATCGTCATCGGCCAGGCCTGCGAGTTCGACTACTCGGGGGCCCAGGCATGCAAGGTGCTCAAGGCCGACGGGTACCGCGTGATCCTGGTGAACTCGAACCCGGCCACCATCATGACCGACCCGGAGTTGGTCGACTGCACCTACGTCGAGCCGATCACGCCGGAGTTCATCGAGATGATCATCGAGAAGGAACGCCCCGATGCCCTGTTGCCGACGCTCGGCGGGCAGACCGGCCTCAACGCTGCGGTGGCACTTGCCCGGCGCGGGACGCTCGACAAATACGGCGTCGAGATGATCGGCTGCAAGCTTGAGGCGATCGAACGGGGCGAGGACCGCAAGCTTTTCAACGAATGCATGGAGGAGATCGGCCTTGAGACCGCACGAAGCGGGTACGCCTATTCGGTCGACGACGCCGAGCGGCTCGCCGGCGAGCTCGGGTTCCCGGTGGTCTTGCGGCCCTCCTTCACGCTCGGCGGCGCCGGCGGCGGCATCGCATACTCGGCCGAAGAGCTGCGCGAGACGGTGCGCCAAGGCCTCGAGCTGTCGCCGGCAGGCGAGGTCCTCGTCGAGGAAAGCGTGCTCGGTTGGAAAGAGATCGAGATGGAGGTCATGCGCGACACGGCCGGGAACGGGATCATCATCTGCTCGATCGAGAACTTCGACGCCATGGGCGTGCACACGGGCGATTCCATCACCGTGGCCCCGGCGCAGACGCTTTCCGACGTGGAATACCAGCGCGTGCGGGTCGCGAGTCTTGCCATCTTAGAGAAGGTCGGCGTAGAGACAGGCGGCTCAAACGTGCAGTTCGCCTTGAACCCCGACAACGGGCGCCTGGTCGTCATCGAGATGAACCCGCGCGTCTCGCGCTCCTCGGCGCTCGCCTCGAAGGCGACGGGCTTCCCGATCGCGAAGGCCGCTGCCAAGCTTGCCGTGGGATATACGCTTGACGAGATCACCAACGACATCACCAAGGTGACCCCGGCCGCGTTCGAGCCCGCCATCGACTATTGCGTCGTGAAGGTGCCGCGCTTCGCCTTCGAGAAGTTCGAGGGCACCGACACCACGCTCACCACCCGTATGAAGGCGGTGGGAGAGGTCATGAGCATAGGGCGGACCTTCGAGGAGGCGTTGGGCAAGGCCATGCGCTCGCTTGAGGACGGCCGCGGCGGCATCGGGGCAGACGGAAAGGATGCGTTTGACGAGGACCGCTTCGAGGAGCTGGTCGCCCGCCCGACCCAAGACCGGGTACTCTACCTGGCAGAGGCCCTTCGCCGCGGATGGTCGGTCGAGCGCATCTCCAAACTGAGCTTCATCGACCCCTTCTTCATCACCTGCCTGGCCGATATGGTGGCCGTCGAGCAGGGGATCTGGGGCCTGTCCCTTGCCGAGCTCGACGCGGACACCTTGATGCTTGCCAAGCAGTACGGCCTCTCGGATGTTCAGGTCGCATATCTGACCGGCTCCGATGAGGGGTCGGTACGTGCAAGGCGCAAGGAGCTCGGGGTCGTGCCGGTGTTCAAGACGGTCGACACCTGCGCCGCCGAGTTCCCGAGCGAGACGGAGTACAAGTACAAGACCTACGAGAAGGGCGAGAGCGAGTTCACGCCCAAGACCAGGAAGAGGGCGCTCATTCTCGGAGCGGGGCCAAACCGCATCGGGCAGGGCATCGAGTTCGACTATTGCTGCGTCCATGCAAGCTATGCCCTCCATGACGCCGGTTTCGAGACCATCATGTTGAACTGCAACCCGGAGACCGTCTCGACCGACTACGACACCTCCGACAAGCTGTTCTTCGAGCCGCTCACCTACGAGGACGTCATGGACATCATCGATGTCGAAGACCCTGACGGCGTGGTGGTCACCTTGGGCGGGCAGACGCCGCTCAAGCTTGCCCGCGCGCTCGAGGCGGCCGGCGTGCACATCATGGGGACGCAGCCTGAGGCGATCGACTTGGCCGAGGACCGCGACCGCTTCTCCGCAATACTCGACGAGCTCGGCATCACCTACCCGCAGGCGGGCATGGCGAACAGCTTCGAAGAGGCGTGCCAGGTGGCGGATGACATCGGCTTTCCCCTGCTCGTTCGCCCGAGCTATGTTCTGGGAGGCCGCGGCATGGCTATCGTCTACGATGCCGCCCAGCTTGAGAAGTACATGGAAGACGCAGCACGTATCTCGCCCGACCACCCGGTGTACCTCGACCGGTTCCTCGAGGGGGCGGTCGAGGTCGACGTCGATGCCTTGTGCGACAAAACCCAGGTCTACGTGGGGGGCGTGCTCGAGCATATCGAGATGGCCGGCATCCATTCGGGTGACTCGGCCTGCTGCATCCCGCCCTTCTCGCTCTCGGAGGCCATCGTCTCCCAGCTTCGCACGATCACCCGGAGGCTCGCCTTGCGGCTTGGGGTCGAAGGACTGATCAACATCCAGTTCGCTATCAAGGACTCGGTCATCTACGTCATCGAGGCGAACCCGCGTGCAAGCCGTACCGTGCCCTTCGTTTCGAAGGCGACCGGGGTGCCTCTTGCCAAGTGCGGCGCACGCATCATGGCGAGCGAGAAGATCGTCGACATGGGGCTGCCCGATGACGAGCGCCGGCTCAACTTCTACTGCGTGAAGGAGGCGGTCATGCCCTTCGGGCGCTTCCCCGGCACAGACGTGGTCTTGGGTCCGGAGATGAAGTCGACCGGCGAGGTCATGGGCATCGCGAAGAACTTCCCTGCCGCCTATGCGAAGACGCAGCTTGCAATCTCATATGCGCTGCCCCAGGAGGGGAAGGTGTTCATCTCGGTGTGCGACCGTGACAAGAGGTCGGTCGTTCCGATCGCGCGCGACATCGTCCGGATGGGGTTTTCCCTGTTGGCAACAGAAGGTACCGCACGCACGCTCGCCGCGGCGAACATACCCGTGGAAGAGGCGGCGAAGGTGCACGAGGCTTCGCCGAACATCGCCGACGAGATCATGGATGGCAACGTATCCTTGATGATCAACACCCCTTTCGGTAACCTTACACGTGACGACGGCTACTATCTGCGCTCCCTGGCGGTACGCCACGGCATCAGCCATGTGACGACGCTTGCAGGGGCGCAGGCCTTGGTAGCCGGCATGGAGGTGGCCCGGGATTCCGGGCTGCATATCGGAACTCTGCAGGATCTGGCGAGCATGCAGAACGGATCATAGGATACGCCATGGGAAAATTGGTTGACGAGAACGGCTTCATCCTTTCCAACGACCAGGTGGGGGGTAGCCTTTATATCATGGAGGTGCGCGCCCCGCTTATTGCTGGAAGCCTGATGCCCGGACAATTCGTCCACATGAGGATACCCGGGATGGAAGGTCACCTGCTCAGGCGACCCTTCTCGGTTTATTCCTGCAGCCGCCAAGAAGGCAGCCTGCAGATACTCTACCAGGAGGTCGGTTTCGGCACGGCACATATGACCAGCCTTTGCAGCGGCGAGGCGGTCGAGTTGATCGGCTCGGTCGGCACTCCGTGGAGCCCGCCCGTTGCGGCCCGGCGTGCGCTGCTTGTCGGAGGCGGAGTCGGCGCTGCCCCGCTTTTCATGCTGGCAGAGCACCTAGAGGCCGCAGGCACCGCCGTCGATGTGGTGCTGGGGGCGGCCACCTTGGACTCCCTTGTTTGCCACGAGCGCTACCGCACGCTTCTCGAAAAGGACGCGCTTCGAGGCCACAGCGTCAGCTGCGCTACAGATGACGGGACCTTCGGCCATGCAGGCTTCTGCACGGCGCTTGTGGAGCAGGCCCTTGCCGATGCGGCCTACGACTACCTTGCGGTCTGCGGGCCGGAGCCGATGATGCGTATTGTGGTCGGCCTGGCCAAGGCGAAGGGCGTGCCGTGCGAGGTGTCGCTTGAGAGGCGTATGGCCTGCGGCATCGGGGCCTGCCTTTCGTGTGTCGTCGAGACGACGGCAGGGATGAGGCGCGCGTGCGTCGACGGGCCGGTCTTCGATGCGGGGGAGGTGGTGTTCTCATGAGCATCTCAATGCAGGTGGATCTCGGCGGCCTCGTCATGAAGAACCCGGTGACTACCGCCTCGGGGACCTTCGCCTCGGGGAAGGAGTATTCCGACTTCGTCGAGCTCTCGAAACTCGGGGCGGTTACCACCAAGGGCGTCTCCTTGAAGGGCTGGGCGGGCAACCCCGTTCCGCGTATAGCGGAGACGCCTTCCGGTATGCTCAATTCGATAGGGCTGCAAAACCCCGGCGTCGAGGCTTTCAAAGACCGCGACCTTGCGTGGCTTGCCTCATGCGGCGCGCCGGTCATCGTGAACGTTTCCGGCCATAGCTTCGACGAGTACCTCCAGGTTATTGAGGCCCTCGAAGAGTCTCCGGCCGTTTCGGCCTATGAGGTCAACATCTCGTGTCCGAACGTGGATGCGGGCGGCATGACCATCGGCTGCCATACGGAAAGCGTAGCGGGCGTCGTGTCCCGATGCCGCGCTGCGACCGGGCGGCCGCTCATCGTCAAGCTCACGCCCAACGTCACCGACATAACCGAGATCGCCCGGGCGGCGGAGGCAGCGGGCGCCGACGCCTTGTCGCTCATCAATACGGTGCTCGGCATGGCGATCGACGCAAAGACGCGTCGCCCGCAATTGGCGCGCGTCGTCGGCGGGCTGTCCGGGCCTGCCATAAAGCCGATCGCCCTCCGGATGGTCTATGAGACCCACAAGGCGGTCAAGCTGCCCCTGTTGGGCATGGGAGGTATCATGACAGGCACCGATGCTGTCGAGTTCATGCTGGCCGGCGCGACGGCCGTGGCAGTCGGGACGGCGAACTTCGTAAACCCGACAGCGACCATCGACGTGGTGGCAGGCATCGAGGATTACTGCCGTCGCAACGGCGTGGCCGATGTGAACGAGTTGATAGGAGGATTGCAATGCTGAACGCCTTTTCGGAACTTTCCCCCGAAGAGCGGGTGATAGTCGCGCTTGACTGCGGCTTGGACGAGGCCTACGACCTGGCCGACATGCTCCAAGGCCGCGCCGCCTGGCTCAAAGTGGGGATGACCCTGTTCTACGCGAACGGCCCTTCCGTGGTCTACGCGTTGAAGGAGCGGGGATTCAAGGTGTTCCTTGACCTGAAGTTCCATGACATACCCCATCAGGTTGAAGGGGCTGCGGAATCCGCCACGCAAAGCGGGGCGGATATGATCACCATGCATACGGTGGGTGGGGTCGAGATGATGGCCGCCGCACAAAGGGGGGCGGTGCGGGCGGCAAAGGCCTATGGCTTCGAGACGCCGACCACACTCGGCATTACGGTTCTTACCAGCATGGACAAGCAAGCCTTGGAAGGTATCGGCATTACACGCGACCTGCCCGAGCAGGTTTCGGTGCTTGCACGCCTTGCCCAGCAGGCAGGTATCTCGGGCGTCGTTGCATCGCCGCAGGAAGCCGCAATGCTGCGCGACGTGCTTGGACCTCATGCCTACATAGTCACACCGGGAGTGCGTCCTGTGGGCGCCGCAAAAGGCGACCAGAGCCGTATTGCAACGCCTGAGGCTGCCATCGCCTCGGGAGCAAGTCACATCGTTGTCGGGCGGCCGATAACCCAGGCAGACGACCCGGCCGAGGCCTTCGAGGACATCATTTCCTCCTTGAGGTGATTATTACGCTTTACCAGGCAATCCCCCTGTCAAATAGGGTAAGCTCGATATGATGGGGTTTTGAAAGGAGAAGATGTGGAACGAGCAGAGATTATTGGGATTTTGGAAGAGACCGGCGCTGTCCGTCGGGGCCACTTCAAGCTGACGAGCGGCCGCCATTCCGACACCTACATCCAGTGTGCCCGCATCCAGGAGTTTCCGACCATAAACAACAAGCTTGCGCGCGAAGCCGTTGCAAAGCTGCCCGAAGGCACGTGCATCGACCTTGTTGCGGCGCCCGCTGTCGGCGGGATCGTGTTCGGATATGCCGTCGCCGCCGCGCTTGACAAGCGTTTTGTGTGGACCGAACGTGTAGACGGCACCATGACGCTGAGAAGAAGCTTCGTGGTGAATCCTGGTGAAAAGGTTCTTGTTTGCGAGGATGTGGTGACCACAGGCGGCTCGGTGCAGGAGGTTGTCGATATCATCGAGGCGGCCGGTGCGACCGTCGTGGGGGTGGTGTCCATGATCTACCGAGGGGGCGAGCGGAAGTTCGATGCACCGTTCTATCCCCTGATAGAGCTTCCGACACCGTCATGGGATCCGGAGGAGTGCATGCAATGCCGCGACAAGGTCGCGCTGGATTCACCTGGTTCTCGTCAGAGTAAGTAGTGGTCAAAGGCGTATGGATATACTTATTTTGTAAAGAGTTCCCAGTATGCCTTTCATAAAGTGTTTTTATTTGAAATAGTGATATGGCTCACTAATTTTAAAAAAATTTGAGCCAATCTTGTGTACAGATTGAGTACTATCATGCTAGTATCTCGGAATTGCTTTTTAAGAAAGAAGGAGAAAAAATGGCTATCCCTGAACTTACCCCTGAAGAGCGTAAGGCTGCGTTGGAAAAGGCAAAGGCTGCCCGCATCAAAAGGGCAAAGGTGCGCGAGGATCTGAAAACCGGAAAAACCACTTTGGCTAAGGTTCTCAAGATGAAGGATGATCCAATTGTCGGCCGTATGAAGGTCTCCACCTTGATCGAAACCCTCCCTGGTTACGGCAAGGCAAAAGCTGAGAAAATCATGAAGGAACTCCAAATTGCTGAAAGCCGCCGCCTTCGCGGTCTTGGCGCCCGTCAGCAAGCTGCACTCTTGGAGCGCTTGGGCTAGACCCTTCTTATGCGTAACGGCAATCTGTTCGTTATCTCTGGGCCATCAGGGGCTGGTAAAGGCACCCTGGTGGCTCGTCTTTTGAGGCGTATGCCCGATGCCTGGGTATCCGTTTCTGCAACCACCCGCAAGCCTCGGGCAGGCGAGCGTGACGGCGTCGATTACTTCTTTCTCGACGACGCCGATTTCGACCTCCTGGTTTCCAGGGGCGGCCTGCTCGAATGGGCAGAGGTGCATGATGCACGCTACGGCACGCCGAAGGAAACGGTGGAAGAGCATATTGCCGCAGGCAAGCAGGTCATTTTGGAAATCGACGTTCAGGGCGCTTTCCAGGTAAAGGAGAAGATGCCCCATGCCCAGCTCATCTTCATCGAACCGCCCTCGCTTGAAGAGCTGACATGCCGCCTTCGCCGACGCGGCACCGAAAGCCAGGCGAAGATCGAAGCCCGGCTCGAAGTGGCAAAGGTGGAGCTTTCGCAAAAAATGGAGTATGATATACGGCTGATAAACGACGACCTTGATAAGGCGGAAGCCGAGCTGGTTGCGTTTGTCAATGAAAAGGCGAATCAAGAATAAGGAATATGGTCACATGAGCATTATCGAACCAAAGATCGACACACTACTTGAAAAGACGGATAACGACCGGTTTCTCCTGTGCGCAATCGCGGCAAAGCGTGCCCATGATATCAACGACATGATGCGCGGGCAGCGCGACCGTGCAATCCAGCTGCAGACCGCGGTCGAGATAGCCCGTGCTGCCGACAAGAAGCCCTTAAGCCTCGCATTCAACGAAATCTCCCGCGGGGAGGTCTCCTGCGATCCGGATTCTATCGATATGACACAGCATTAGACGTGTTTCAAAGAATCTGCCTCGTCCATTACCACGAGATCGGGCTGAAAGGCCATAACAGGAGTTCTTTTGAGAACCGCCTTCTCAAGAACCTCGAATACCTCCTCAAAGACTATCCCTTGGTCACAATCAAGCGGATATCCGGCCGCCTCTGCGTTTTCATCAAAGAGGGAACGGGATATCCCGAAGCTTGCGCAATGGCCGACCTCATCTCAGAAATCCCCGGCGTCGCCCGCGTGTCCTGCGGGTACAAATGCGGACGCGAGGTCGCAGAATTCAACGAGGCTGCTCGTGCGGCCTTGAACGATGTGGGGGAGTTCGAAAGCTTCAAGGTCAGTGCGCGCAGGAACCACACCGACTTCGAGATCGGCTCGATGGAGCTCAACCAACTGGTGGGCGCCTATCTGTGCGAGGCCTTCCCGGATAAGGCCGTCAGGATGAAGGACCCTGATGCCACGGTCGGCGTCGAGGTGGTGCAGGGTGCCGCCTATGTCTATGCCAGAAGCATCCCGGGGATCGGGGGTCTGCCCGTCGGATCGTCTGGCAAGGTGATGTGCCTTCTGTCGAGCGGTATCGATTCTCCCGTCGCCCTTTGGCGCCTTGCACGGCGCGGGGCCGTCTGCATCGGCATTCATTTCTCGGGCAGGCCGCAGACGGCATCGACGAGCGAATACCTGGTTGACGACATCGCCCATGTGCTCGAGCGTACCGGTTGCATAGCGCGTGTGTACACCATAGCCTTCGGCGATTACCAACGCGAGATCGCCGCCATGGTTCCGCCTGAGCTCCGGGTGCTCATGTATCGGAGGCTCATGTTCAAGGTGGCAGAGGCGATCTCCTATCGTGAAAAGGCAAAGGCCTTGGTATCCGGGGAAAGCCTGGGCCAGGTGGCATCGCAGACGCTCGACAACCTGAGCGTTACCGACGCAGCGGTGGACATGCCGATTTTCAGGCCTCTTATCGGCACCGACAAGCTGGAGATCATCAGGGAGGCCGAGCGTCTCGGAAGCTTCGACATCTCTTCTCAAGATGCCCCGGATTGCTGCACCCTGTTCATGCCGCGCAACCCGGAAACCCATGCAAGGCTCGACCGTGTCCTCAAGGTCGAGGAAAACCTCCCTTATGAAGGATGGATCGAAGAGATCATCGAAGCAGCCGAGGTCAAAGACTATCGAAGCCCTGCCTACCGCCAAAACAAGAAGGCGCGCGCCTAACTCCCGGTAATCTGCAAGCCCGTGTATGGCCTCAGGCGAAAACCGTGCGACATCCGGGCCCGAATCCGCAAAGATCCTGCAGGGTTTCCAGCAAGGCCTGTGCAAGGTTTCAGGCAAATGCACCAGGAATTCACGTAGCATCCCGCCATACCCCACGTTGGAAAAGTACTGAAGACCATCCAAATTCCGGCAAGCTTCCCGCAAGGTTGTTTTAGTAGGCTTGTCTCAAGGCACACGCCGATAAGGGCATTGTGCTTCGACAGCCGATGGGAAGGCCGGCCCCCCACCACAGCCAGGTCCTTCCCATCCGGGTCGCATGTTGGACGCAGGCAGGGGATTATCGGAGGGTGAGATGCCGTTTGTGCAAAGCGCTCAGACAAAGCGCGCAAAATACCATCTTTCAAACGTACGGCTGCCTGTCGTCGCAGGCATTGCCGCAGTTGCGCTCGTCGCAATCTTCCTCACGCTCCACGGTGTATGGAACCTGGTGAACGCAGACAGCTTCGAGTTGCTGAAGAAGGACGACCATCCGAGCTCGCAGGAAGTCGCTTCGGGCGGGGGCGTTCAGGCAGGTTCGGCCGAGGATGCTGGAAAAAGGATAGCCGTCCATGTCGGGGGAGCCGTCGTCCGTCCCGGCGTCTATGAGCTGAAGGAGGGCACCAGGGTGCTCGGAGCCGTCGAGGCGGCCGGCGGTTTCATTGAGGGTGCCGCAACGGACTCCCTGAACCTTGCGCGGACGCTCAACGACGGCGAGCAGGTGTTGATCCTAAGCCTCGGTGAAATCGCCGCCTCACCGGCCGCGTCGTCTGGCGGGTCTTCCGCACAGGCGGCCAGGAAGGTGAACATCAACACGGCGGGCACCGGCGACCTCGCAACGCTTCCCGGCATCGGCGAGTCCACGGCGAAGAAGATCGTTGCCGACAGAGAGTCGAACGGGCCTTTCCGGACGGTCGAGGAACTCACGCGCGTCTCGGGGATAGGCGAAAAGAAACTTGCAGACCTTGCGCCGCTTGTCACTGTTTGAGGATTACAGGGAGCAGGAGGGCTCACAGGCCCTCAAAAGGCCTCATCCGCCGGCGCTGCTGGCACTTGCGCTTTCCCTTTGGGGCGCCGCGGCGTTTGCCTACCGCGGCGCACAAGGCCTGCCATCCGGCTTGCTGCTTGCCGCCGCCTTCTCGATGCTCGGCCTCTCCGTCCTGCTCGTTGCCGTATTGCTGCGGCTCGGGGGTCCAATAAGGGTATGCGTGGCACTCGGCATCTCGGCAGGCCTTGCCATAGGGGCCTTCGCCGCCCTGCAGATGTATGCGCAAAGGGACGCGGCGGCAGTCTTGGGGTGGCAGGAGTTCAGGTTCGAGGTGGTTGAGGATCCGTCGCCGGGAAGCTTCGGGTCATCGTGTCTGGCCAAGGCCGAAACGTCAGGAACAGGCTCGTTCCTTGTCCGGTTAAGCTTCACCGGACAAGGGCCCGACCTCGCCTACGGGAGTATTTTCACGGCATCGACCCAAATGCAGGCACCGAGCGAAGGCTCGGCCCAGTATTGCTGGGAAAGGGGTGTCGCGGCCAGCGCACGGATCAGGTCCTTCGAGACCCTCGAGCGCGGCGACGCCATGGCCTTCATACTCGGGTTCAGGAATACGGCGCTCTCCCTGTACGACCGGTTCGAGGGAGAAGGCGCGGCTCTTCTGCGGGCATTGTTGTTCGGTGAGCGCGCCCGGCTAAACGGGATGGAGGTCTCAGAGGAGATCAAGGTCGCAGGCCTTGCCCATATGGTTGCGGTTTCAGGCGCCCATCTGGCCGTCATCGCTTCCTTCCTTGCGCTTGCCCTCAAGTCATGCGGGGCTCCAAGGAGGGCGGCGATAGGAATCCAGCTTGGCTTCCTGCTGCTCTACCTGGTCTGTACCGGGATACCGGTCTCGGCCTTACGGGCGACCTGCATGGTCGCCGTCTCATCGCTCTCCCTGTTCTCGCGGCGGCGTCCCTCGTCGATGAGCGCACTTTCTCTTTGCATTTGCGCCTTTGTCGTCCTCGACCCTGTCGGGGCGCAGTCGCTCTCCTTTATACTCTCCGCCGGGTCGACGCTCGGGATCATCCTCTTCGGCAGCTATTTCAAGGCCTGGTGCGCATTGCTGCCCTTCGGGAGTTCAGGCATCGTGAGCGAAGGGCTGTCATTGACGAGCGCCTCGTCTGTGTTGTCGCTGCCGGTCATGGTTGCCGAGTTCTCCCGCATATCCCTGATCGCCCCTTTGGCAAACATCGTCGCGGCCCCCTTCTTCATGGTTCTTTGTGCAGGAGGCCTGCTATCCACCTGTCTCGGCGTCGTCCTTCCTGGCATAAGCACGTACCTGCTTATGCCCGTCGTCGTGCTTGCCGAGGCATTCTGTGAGACGGTGGCCCTCATGGCATCAGCCCCCTTCGCTTCCATCCCCGCATTTTTAGGGCTGCCGGGCGCTGTGATGCTCAGCGGCGTTATGGCGCTTGTACTGTGGAAAGCTTGGCCAAGGCCGTCGCCTAAGCGCCTGGGGCTTTTCGCCTTCTCGGCATTCATGGCCGTGCTCCTCGTGGTCCTCGTCTTCCCGAGGTTCACAGACGACGAGCTGATCATGTTAGATGTCGGGCAAGGCGATGCCTTCGTGGTACGGAGCCGGGGTTCGGCGGTGCTTATAGACACCGGCACTTTGGACATGCAGCTGGTGGAGCATCTGGCAAAGAACGGGGTGTACAGGCTTGACGCGGTATTTGTATCGCACGCCGACGACGACCATTGCGGCTCGCTGAAGGCCTTGAAGGGGGTTGTGGGGGTCGGGCGCGTCTGCGTGTCCTCGCCGACTTTTGATTGCCCCTGCACGAACTGCAGGGCCTTGCTGGTCGATGCGGGCGACCTTGTGGGAAGCGGCCAGGTGGTCGGTCTCACGCCGGGGGACAGCATCAGGGTCGGCGCATTCACGCTCGAGGTGAAGGCCCCCGAGAAGTTCTCCGACCAAGGAGGCAATGATGACAGCCTGGGGATACTGCTCACCCATGGGTCTGCAGGTCGGATATGGACCGCCCTTATGTGTGGCGACCTGGAAGCCGAGGGACTGGAGAGGATGCTGCAGGGCGATCAGGTGGGGGAGGTCGACATACTGAAGGTCAGCCACCATGGCTCGAAGAATTCCCTCACAAAGCAGCTCCTAAAAAGGCTTGCCCCGGAGGTCGGGCTTATAAGTGTCGGCTCCGGGAACCGTTACGGCCATCCCGCACGCGAAGTCATCGCATTGCTTGAGGAGCAGGGATGCAAGGTGATGCGAACCGACCAAGAGGGGGATGTTGTATGCAAATTCACGCCGGAGCGGATCCTGGTGCGCTCTTTGGGTTAGAATGGATTCATGTCCCATGAAAAAAAACAAGCCCCGCTCCTGCCTGTCTATCTGATCAACGGCGAAGACGAGCTCAAGCGTGCCACGGTAGTGGGGAAGCTGCGCAAGCGGATAGAGGCCTTCGGAGACCTCAGCTTCAACTCCGACACATTCAACGGCGAACAGGCAAGCGGTGCCGATATCGTGGCCGCCTGCAATACGATGCCCTTCGCAAGCGAGGTGCGCCTTGTCCAGGTTAATTCAGCCGACAAGCTCAAGAAGGCAGATGCCGAAGCCATCGTCAGCTACCTGCAGAAGCCTTCCACCTCGACGGTCCTCGCTTTGGTCGCCGGCAAGCTTGCAAAGAACACCGCCCTGTACAAGGCGGCAGCCGGCCATGGCGCCTCGGCCGTCATCGATTGCACCCCGCAGAAGCGCTTCGAGCTGCGAAAGACCGTCAAGGGCCTCGCCGCCGAGCAAGGCGTGGTTATGGGCGATGGCGCCGTCCAGACGCTCATAGACCTTGTGGGGGAAAACACCGTCCGCCTCGACTCCGAGATCCGCAAGATCGCCCTTGCGCACCGTGGCTCCGATGCCGTGAACGAGCATGAGGTTATGGGAATCGTAAGCAGGACGGCCGAAGCCAAGCCATGGGAATTCATCGATGCGTTCTCTGCGAGGGACACGAAGAAGTGCGTCCGGTATTTCAACCGTTTGGGATCAAGCACGCCGCATTCCCTGCTTGCCCAATGCGTGAACCGGTTACGCGAACTGATCTGCGCCCGGGCGCTCTGCGAGCGTGGCTGCGAACGTGATCTCGCACGCACCTTGAAGCTTCAAGACTGGCGTGTGAAGAACCACCTTGCCTGGGCACGTGGGTTTTCAAAGGAAGAGCTGCGGCGTGCCCTCATCGCCGCCCGTGACACCGAGCGGGCAATGAAAAGCGGGGCAGACCCCCAAGAGGTATTCCTTGAATGGGTTCTCGCCACCATCTCGAAATAACAGCGT
>JAVBQH010000008.1:0-5778 GCA_031549175.1 Raoultibacter sp. | reverse complement strand
CGGGCTCATGCTGGCCGCCAAGACAGACGTCGTGGGCGAGGCGCTTATGTCAAGCATTCGTGACCGCAGCGTCGAGCGTTACTACCTTTGCCTGGTGCAGGGGAACATCGCGCATGACACCGGGATGATCGACGCCCCTATCGCGCGGGCCGAGAAAGAGCGTACGCGGATGACGGTCCGTGATAGCGAGAGCGCCCGGGATTCCGTCACCACATTCAGAGTGCTTGAGCGCTTCGAGGCGGGCAGCCGCGACGACGGCTTCACCTTCCTGGAATGCAAACTTTCTACGGGAAGGACCCACCAGATCAGGGTTCATATGCAATACATCAAGCATCCTTGTGTGGGCGATCCGCTGTATGGGGGAGGAACGCCTGCCATGCAGTTGGGCCTGGGCCGGCAGTTCCTGCACTCGTACAGACTTGATTTCAACCATCCGGTCACGGGCAGGCACATGAGTTTCACCGACCCGCTGCCCGAGGACCTTGCCGCCGCCTTGGAAGGCATCTCAGACCGATCTTCGGGCAAGACCAAGGCTGGCCAGGAAGTCGCCGACCGGCTTAAGGCACGCTAGGCATCGTCAAGGCAGGACTTCCCGAGAAGGCGCCACCGTTCGGAATGCCTACCCCTTTATTTCCCAGAGACGGTCATGTTCTCGAAGCGCGCCTGGAGGTATGAGTCGGGGAACCAGGTGTCGCAGAGCTGCTGTACCGGGTTTGTGGCGGGGATGCCGTCTTTGCGCTCGCTTTCCCTGCTTAATGCGAGGCAGGTGCATACGATGTTCACCGCCATGAACACAACCATGCATACCATGATGACCTTCACGACAACGCTCTTCCTGTTTATGTGGCTGAAGACGAACTTGACGAAGGGGAGGAAGACACGGACCCAGACGAGTCCAAGCATTCCCCACATCATCCCGAAGAAGAAGTTCGTCCGTCCTTGGATGCTGCCGAAGGTTCCGGTGTAATCCCATGCCACCGCCCCCCAGGCGACCTCCATTAGCCAGCTTGTCGCATACTCGATCAACGAGCCGATGACCATGGCAATCAGGAAGACCACCAGGTTGTGCGAATGGTAGAACCGGTTGAGGAACAGCGTGAGAAGCACGGCCCCGACGCCGTAGATGGGCGAGAACGGTCCCCATACGAGCCCGGCCCTGCTTTCCCACCCTCCGTACACGATCATGTGGAAGACAGTCTCAACTGCGAGGCCGATAATAGATCCGGCAAAGAAAAGCCAGAACAACGTAAAGAAATCAAGCGTCAGATAACCGTTTGTATTGAAGAGGTAAGAGAAGAGCCGCTTCCCTTGGCGGATCAGCGAGAACCTGTGGTGAGGCTCATCCTGCGCGCCGGCCTCCTCTTGCGGGGAATGCTTCGCGTCGGTTCCGTCATAGGCCGGGCTTTCCGCAGGAACGGCAGGTAAAGGTTCCGCCGGATCGCTCTCGCCCTTGACGGGCAAAGGCGGGTTTCCTGACGGATTGGATGAGTCATCTTCGATAGTGCCTGCTGCATTAGGCTTTTGAGCCATTTGGCCCCCTCTGTAAAATTCGACGCACTAGAGTATACTAGATTTTCAAGCTCGCTGCCCAGGTATTGCAGCCGAGGTGTAACTTTTCTCTTTTAGCTGAGGTGAGGCAAACTTGCAACAAGCAGGCTACAAACCGAAAACAGGGGTCATCCTGGCAAACATAGGGACGCCGGATGAGCCGACGAAGAAGGCGGTCAAGCACTACCTCAAAAGGTTCCTTATGAACAAGCGCATAGCGCCCATGAACCGTGCCGCCTGGTGGTTTGTGCTGCATCTCGGCATTTTGCCCCGCAGGGGGAAGACGAGCGCTGAGAGGTACCGTCTGATATGGACCGAAGGCGGGTCTCCGCTCAAGGACGCCCAGGAAAAACTCGCGGGAGGCCTGGAGGACGCCTACCGGCAGTCAGGGGGATTGGACGTCGTGGTGTCTTCCGGGATGTGCTTCGGGGAGCCGAGCTTCGAGTCCGTCTTCTCGGACCTGAGGCATTCTGACTGTGACCAGGTCATCGTATTGCCTCTCTTCCCCCAAAGCGCATGCGCTACGACTGGTATCGTCTTCGACAAGATCGAGGAGACGCTCGACAAGATGTCTTGGGACGTCCCCTGCCAGATGATCGACAACTACCACGACAACGAGACCTATATCCGTGCGCTCGCCGCATCGGCCAGACGTGCAGGCTTCAACCCACAACTGGGCGACAAGCTGCTCCTTTCCTTCCACTCACTGCCTTTGGCAGACATCGAGAGGGGTGACACCTATGAGCTGCAGTGCAAGAACACCCTGCACCTGCTTGCAGCGCAGATGGGGTTAGAGCCGGGGCAGGTCGCTATCTCTTTCCAAAGCCGCTTCGACAAGGAGCGGAACTGGCTTGGCCCTTCAACCTATGAGAAGCTTGCCGAGTTTGCCCAGCCGGGGAACGGGCGCACCTTCCTTATGTGTCCGGGGTTCTCCGTCGAATGCCTGGAGACGCTCTACGATGTCGAGCACCTCATGAGGCCTTTCTACGAACAGGAGAGCAGAGATGCCCAGGCATACCGGCCACACGGGGGGTTTGTCTACATCCCCTGCCTTGATAGGACGAAGGCGCATGTTACAGTATTGACCGAAGTGCTCCGACCCTATACCGAGGGGGCTTGAAAATGGATGACTTGAAGGATTCCGGCGCGGTGCAGAAAACTGTGCTTGTGGGCGTCACGGGTTGTGTGGCGGCCTATAAAAGTGCCGACATCGTACGCGGCTTGCAGAAGGCGGGCATAAGGGTGAAAGTCGTCATGACGAAGCATGCCTGCGAGTTCGTCGGGCCTGCAACCTTCCGTGCCCTGACGAGGGAGCCGGTCGCCGTGGACCTCTTCGATGCGCCTGCCGACCCCATCTACCACATATCCCTGGCGCAGGAGGCAGACCTGTTCCTGATCGCGCCCGCAACGGCAAACGTCATCGCCAAGGTAGCGTGTGGTATCGCGGACGACCTGCTGACCACAACCGCGCTTGCAGCAAAATGTCCGCTGGTGGTCGCACCCGCCATGAACGTCCAGATGTATGAGGCGGCTCCTACACGGAACAACCTCGGCATCCTGCACGCCCGGGGCGTGACGATAATCGAGGCGGAAGAGGGCTATCTCGCCTGCGGCGACATTGGCAAAGGCCGCCTGGCGGAGACCGACACGATCATCGGCGCCGTCCTTGAAATGCTGGGAGGCAAGCGCGACCTCGAGGGGAGGCGCGTCTTGGTCACGGCGGGCCCCACCGTTGAAGACATCGACCCGGTCCGCTACATCACGAACCGGTCTTCGGGGAAGATGGGCTATGCCCTGGCCCAAGAGGCGGCGAGACGGGGCGCGGAGGTGACCCTTGTCTCTGGCCCGGTCAACCTGGCGCCACCTGAAGGCGTTCGGCTTGTTTCTGTGCGCAGCGCCCAGGATATGATGAAAGAGGCAGAAGGCTATTTCTCGCAGGCCGACATCGCGCTTTTCTCCGCTGCCGTAAGTGATATGCGCCCTGAAAAGGTCGCCGGGCAAAAGCTCAAGAAGGGTATGGCAGACAGCGAGCTGAGCAACATCACCCTCGTCCAGAACCCAGACATCCTCGCAACCCTTGCGAAAGGCAAAGGTGAAGGTCAGGTGGTAGTAGGTTTTGCTGCAGAGACGGCGGATGTGTTGGAGAACGCCAGAAGGAAGCTCGCCTCCAAAAACGCCGACCTCATCGTTGCGAACGAGGTGGGGGACAACAGGGTATTCGGAAGCGACCACAACCACGCCTCATTTGTCACGGGGGAGGGCATCGAGGAACTCCCGCCTATGAGCAAGGCTGGATTGGCTCATCTGATCATAGACAAGGCGTGCTCGCTCCTAGATATATAGCACACATCGGGTGTTTGCCCGGCCCTGTTGCCCGCGCCGGGCCTATACTGAGAGTGTCTTTAGATCAGAGTCGCAAGGAGGCACACATGGATAAGGTTCACGTCGGCATACTTATCGGCAGCATACGCAAAGGCTCTTTCACCAGGCAGGTCGCCAATAACGTCATCAAGATGCTTCCTGAATGGATGGAGGCCCAGATCCTTGATATCAGCGGCCTTCCCCTATACAACCAGGACTTTGACGACGGCGGTGTGGCCCCGGAGGCATATCATGCATTCCGGGCACTCGCACAGAAGCAGGATGCCTTCCTCTTCCTCACCCCCGAACACAACCGCTCGGTGCCTGCGGCTCTCAAAAACGCCATCGACGTCGGCTCGCGTCCGATCGCGGAAAGCGTCTGGTCGGGAAAGCCAGGTGCGGTGATCAGCGTATCGCCTGGCGCAATCGCCGGATTCGGTGCCAACCACCATCTCAGGCAGTCAATGACGTTTTTGAACGTCTACATGATGCAGCAGCCGGAGTGCTACCTGGGCGGTATAACCAAATGCCTCGATGACGAGGGGAACATAATACGTGATGCAACCAACGAGTTCTTGTCAAAGGTTGTCGAAGCCTATGCATTCTGGGTCAGGCGTTTCGTAGGCGAGCAATAACGTAGCTTCGGTGCCTGCCCGAGAAAAGGGGACAGTCCCCTTTTCTCGGGCAGACCTTTACCCGCCTTCGACAGCCCTCAGATGCTCGCGCCGAGCTTCCTGGCCTCTTCAAGCTTCGGGTTGCCCCTTATCGCGCCCTTATCGTTGACGCCCGGCACGGCAATAATGCCGAGGTCTTTCCAGCCGGCGTATTCGATGATGGAGCGGTAGGTGCTGATGGCATTTTCTGCCACATGCGGGTCCTTGTCCTCCTGCACGGTGAGGAGCACGGTGGATTTCACGGCAAAGGGTTTTACCACACCGCAAAACATTCGATCAATGAACGCCTTGATCTGTGCAGAGATGGTGAAGAAGTAGATCGGGGATGCCAACACGAGCACATCGCATTTCCGCAGCAGCTTGTAGGCATCCTGCATATCGTCCTTGATCTTGCAGGCGCCCTTGTTCTTGAAGCATGACTTGCAGTCTATGCAGCCTTTGATCTTCGCCCGTCCGGCATCAAAGAGATACACCTTGTTGCCTGCCGATTCAGCACCTTCGACGAAGGCGTCGGCGAGTATCGACGTGTTGCCCTTCTTTCGCGGGCTTCCTGTTACCACCAGGATCTTATGCGCCATAAAAAACCTCCTTGCAACTGCATATCAGCGACTTCAGGCTTCAGCCGCCTGGATACTGAGAGGGGTCTCCTGTGTTGCGAAGCTGCGTCAATTGTACCCGTTTATGTGTGTTGCACTGGGTGGGGAAGTATCAACGTTCACTAATCGATGATAATTGCCAAATCAACTTGAAACGAAGGGACTTTTTGAGTATGCTAGGCAACGCTGCTTTTTGAAGCGGCATCCATATGAACGGGTTGTGGCGCAGTTTGGTAGCGCACTTGACTGGGGGTCAAGGGGTCGCAGGTTCAAATCCTGTCAACCCGACCAGAACTATCTAAGCAGGTCAGAAGCTTGATTTTGAAAAGTTTCTGGCCTCCTTTTCTTTCGAAATCCAGTGAAAAATCTGACATCCATCTGACATTTTAAGTAGTCTGCCCAGAGGCATCCGAGGGAATTCCATTCTCTTCGGATTTACGATAAGTCAGTTCGCCTTTGAGGTCGGCGCATTCACGATCTTTCGCAGGCATTGCATGCCCATACATGTCTGTTGTGATAGACGGTCTTGAATGCCCCATACGGACAGAAACATTTACCACATCCTTTCCTCCACTGAGCAGTAGAGTTGCCTGTGTATG
>JAVBQH010000037.1:0-12077 GCA_031549175.1 Raoultibacter sp. | reverse complement strand
TGGCGGGGGTTGCGTCGCGGATAACATCAAAAGGCAGCGCATCGATTACAAGATTCGCATATATTGAGTTGTTCATGTGCATGTTTACGTCAAGGTCGCTGTAGCGGACCCGGGCAAAGGGCGGGCGCTTCACCGGCGCCGATACGCCGGGGCAGGACAGGCAGCCTTCGTTTTCGACCACAGGGTCCCCATCGAGCTCGAGTATCTCGGGGTTGACGAGGTAGAGGGGGTTCTCCTCCTCCGTCTCTTCGTCGCAGTCTATGACGATCAGGCGCTTCAAGACGCCCACTTGGGGGGCGGCCAGGCCGCAGCCGTTGTTCTTATACATGGCCTTGGCCATCTGCTTTGCAAGCTTCTTCAAGTGCTTGTCGCTTTTCGCACAAGGCTCGCATACCTGGCGCAATACCGGATCGGGGGACAGTACTATTTCCATGCTACTCATTTCTGATCCTCAGTGGGGCAAAAGGGACAGACCCTCCTGTCCCATTCTGGGACAGGAGGGTCTGTCCCTTTTGCCCCAACCTTTTATCGCAATTTTCTCGGTTTCATTGTGATTGCAGCAAAGCGCTTTGTCCAGAATCTGGACGCGCCCCTACAGAAGCACCATCAATCGGTCCCTCATGGCCGGGAATGCTTCTCCCTGCGCTGGGCAAGCTCCTTTTGCATGGCCACAACGCTTTCAAACAGCATCTCGTACTCCGAAGGCTCAAGGCGCCCGGGATGCTTCAACTGCTCGTTCAAAGACGCGACGGCATCATCCATATCACCGATCGCAAGCTCGTCGGCCAAGAACAGTGCAAGCTGTTCAGGGGTGGAATCCTCGGTCATGACGCCCGAGGTGAGGATGCTTGCCGCGCGGGGCAGCCGCTCCTGCGCCGCCGTCACGATGTCGGCCGCACGTGCGCCGGGGCAGCGCTCGAGGGTCTCAAGGATGCTCTCCGCCAAAATCGAATTGCCCGCCTCATGCCATTGCGTCTGGGCAAGCGTGCCGGCATGCTCGAGCCCCAAGGCCGGATAGCGGGCACAAAGGCTTAGGAACTCCCGCTCGAAACGCCTGCGGTTGAGCTCCGCCTGCGGCAGCGAGGCCTTGGCGGCGGCCGTGCGAGCCTCTTCGGACGGAGACCCCGGATCCTCGGGCAGATGCCTGCGCAAGGCCTCGAGCGTGGCGAGCTTGTCAAGCACGTCCTGCTCGCGCGCGTGGACCCTACCCGCGATCTGCACCGCGTAGTCCTTCGCCAAAAGCGAGTCCTTTATCGGGGCGAGAAGCGAAAGTGCGTCGGCCAAGGCCTGGCTCCTCTTCTCGGGGCTGGTCAGGTCATAGCGTGCAAGCCGCCGGTCAATGCCGTAGGCTATGAGCGACTGTGCCTGGTCTATAAGCTCCTGCAGGGCGCCGGCCCCGTGCGTCGAAACGAAATCGGCCGGATCGAGCCCGCCGGGCAGGGTGACTGCCGCAAGCTCTATGCGGGTCCTGCCCGCCTCGGGCGTCATGTTGTCGTCGATGAACTCGAGCGCCCGGTCCGCCGCGCGCTGCCCCGCCTCATCGCCGTCGAAAAGGTACACGATCCTGTTCTTTGCGTGCCGCGAGAGCATGCGGATGTGGGCGCGGGTAAGGGCGGTGCCCAAGGTGGCGACCGCGTTTGCGATGCCCGCCTCATGCAGCATGATGACGTCGGTGTAGCCCTCGACCACAACGGCGATGCCGGTTGAGGCCATGGCCGTCTTCGCCTTGTCAAGGCCGAAGAGCACCTCTGATTTATGGAAGAGCGGGGTCTCCTGCGAATTCAGGTACTTTGGCTGGCCGTCGCCGATAATGCGCCCGCCGAACGCGATGGCATCCCCTTGGATGTCTTTGATAGGGAACATGATCCGGCCGAAGAACCTGTCTTTGGCCTGGCTTCCCGACCGTACCGCGAGGTTTGCCTCCACGATCTCCTTGTCAGTGAAGCCGCGTGCCCTCAGGTGCGCCACGAGCGTGCCGCTCCCGGGCGCATACCCGAGCTCCCATTTTTTCGGGACGTCGCCGCCCATGCCGCGCTTGGCAAGGTACCCGCGGGCCGTCTGCGCCTGTTCGTCCTTGCCGCGCATCAACTGGGTGTGGAAGAACGCGGCTGCTGCTGCGCAGGCCTCTTGGAGGCGCAGCTTATGGCCTTGCGCAATCCGCGGCTTCCCTGCCGCCGTATCGGTTATGGTAATGTGTGCCCGTTCGGCAAGCTTGTGCACGGCATCGGGGAAGCTGAGGCCGTCGGCCTTCATGATGAAGCTGAAGACGTCGCCGCCCTCGCCGCAGCCGAAGCAGTGCCACAGCTGCGAAGCCGGGTCGAGCTTGCATGACGGGCTCTTCTCCTCATGGATGGGACAGCAGCACCAGAAGTCGCGGCCTTTCTGCCGCACCGGCACCCGGTCGCTGAACACCGCAACGATATCGCTCGCATCGCGAACCTTGCGGATGTCCTCATCGCTTATGGCCACAGGCTAGCCTGCGTTCCGATATGAGAAATACCCGCTGGCCGCTGCACCCACAAAGAGGAGTGCAATGGTGGCGATCCTTCCGATTGTCGCTGGTTGGTAGCCGATGAGAATGACCCCGATCCCAAAAACACCCATAAGGATGCAGAGCATCATCAGCCATTTCAGATATCTTCTTCCTTCTTTCACACGTTGTCCCTTCGCAAAACCCAATAAGTGAGATTATACCTTATGCCCCTTGCGGTTTGACCCACGGCCCGGCTAGAGAACATACGGTACAATGGCGATGATCAAAGAGAGCAAGGAGCGCACCGTGAGCAAGCCAGAGAATCAGACAGAAGGCGGCGGTTTCGAAACCGGCCGGCCCGTACCTGCCGCGAAGGGGGCGATCCCCTATCTGACCTTGGACGACCGGGTTGCCGAGCAGATCCGCGAGGATCGGAGGGAGCGGGTTTCGAACCCATTTCGGTTCAAGGACGAAGCCGTTATCAGGCGCAACGCGAACGAGCACGACGAAGCCACCTTGACCCGGTCCGCGTTCGGCAGGGATATCGAGAAGATCATCAACGTTCCCGCCTATAACCGTTATGCGGACAAGACGCAGGTCTTCTCATTCATCCAAAACGACGACATCAGCAGGCGGGGCCTGCATGTCCAGCTTGTCTCAAGGATCGCACGCAACATCGGCGGCATCCTCGGGCTCAACATCGACCTCATCGAGGCCATCGCGCTGGGCCACGACGTCGGTCACACCCCGTTCGGCCACGCCGGCGAGCATTTCCTCAACAAGCTCTACCATTCCCATACCGGGAGGTTCTTCAACCACAACGTACATTCTGTTCGTGTCCTTGACCGGCTGTTCAGGCGCAACATCAGCCTGCAGACGCTTGACGGGGTGCTCTGCCACAACGGCGAGTTCGCCCAGCAGGTGCTCCGCATGGGCACGATGGACGACTTCGGGGACTTCGACCGGCTCGTGGAGGGCTGCTATTTGGACGAGTCCGCCATAAAGTCGCTTTGCCCCTCCACTTTGGAAGGGTGCGTCGTCCGCGTCAGCGACATGATCGCCTATCTGGGGAAGGACCGCCAGGACGCGATCGACATGGGGGTCATAGAAGACCTCTCCCTGTTCGAAAGCGATGTCATCGGCCAGGCAAACGCACAGATCATCAACAACCTGACGGTCGACATCGTCAACAACAGCTATGGCCGCGACCACATCGCCATGAGCGAGGCGGTGTTTCGCGACCTGAAACGCGCGAAGCGGCAGAACTACGAGTACATCTACCTGAACGAGGGCGTCATCGCCGATGCGGGCAACATCGTCGAGGATATGTTCACCGATATGTACGAGAGGCTCCTTGCCGACTGCCTCGCCCGAGACGAAGAGTCCCCCTTGTTCACCCACCATGTCGCGAACCTTGTGGCCAAGTCGCGCTCGATCGAGCAGGACAGCTACCTGAAGGTCGATCCCGACCAGATCGTCGTCGACTACATGGCCTCCATGACGGACAGCTACTTCATGGCACTCTACGCCCGCCTCTTCCCGCAGTCGGACAAACACATCCTGTCCCAGGAGTTCTGTTCCGACCTGCCCTGACGGCGGCCCGGGAGGAGCCCGCCCACCGACATCCTATGACCTTGCCGCCTGAAAGGGGCCCATATGAAATACCTGATTGCATCTGACATCCATGGTTCGGCTCCTGCAACGCGCCTTTTGCTTGAGCGCATGGAGGAGGAAAGGGCGGACCGGCTCGTGCTTCTTGGGGACCTCCTGGCGCACGGCCCGCGCAACGGCCTGCCGCACGGCTATGCCCCTATGGAGGTCGCCGAACTTCTCAACAGCCACAAGGATGCCATCGTTGCCGTCCGCGGAAATTGCGACGCAGAGGTCGACCAGATGGTCCTGGAATTCCCCTGCATGGCCGACTACGCGGTCCTTGAAGCCGTCAGCGGCATCAGCTTCTTTCTCACCCATGGCCATCTTTGGAGCCCCGAATCCTTGCCACCCCTCGCGAAGGAGTCGGTGTTCGTCTCGGGCCATACCCATATCAAGGAGCTGGAGAGGCGCAATGGGGCAGTCATCCTGAATCCCGGCAGCATTTCCCTGCCCAAAGACGGGTCCGCCAGCTTTGCCCTTGCATGTGAGGACATGCTTTCGCTCAGGTCACTTGACGGCCAGGTTACAAAAGAGCTCAGCCTGGACTTTCTTCTTTCCTAAGACGCCCAACAACATATATCATTACCTGCAGTGCGTATTATCTTGACCGATATGCGAAAAATTTGCTGATATAGTGCGGCATTTCTGGGGTCGGAATGCTAGCATCTGTAGGATTGGAAAACCACCAGGAGGGTAAAAATGGAAGCAACGCGTACTAAGAAATACTTTGCCGAGGCGTTCGGTACCTGCGTCTTGACCTTGTTCGGATGCGGCAGTGCGGCGATCGCAGGTGCAATGCTCGGCACCTTGGGCATCGCCTTTGCCTTCGGCCTGTCTATCATCGCCATGGCCTTCGTCATCGGAGGCACCTCCGGCTGCCATATCAACCCTGCTGTGTCGTTCGGCCTCTTCCTCGACAAGCGCCTTTCAGGCACCGACCTTGTGGGCTACTGGGTATCCCAGTTCATAGGAGGCATCATCGGGGCGGCCCTCCTTTGGCTTATCATCAGCATGAGCGGCAGCCTCGGGGGCATCGAGGCAACGGGCCTCGGCACCAACGGATACGATGCGCAGTCCTCCGTCGGCCTCACCATGGTCGGCGCGCTCATCGTCGAGATCATCCTCACCTGCATATTCGTTCTTTCCGTGCTTGGCTCGACCGCCAACGAGAAGACCGCGCCATATGCCGGAATCATCATCGGCCTCACCTTGACCTTCGTTCATATCATGGGCATCCCCCTGACGGGCACCTCGGTCAACCCGGCGCGCAGCTTCGGGCCCGCCCTCATGATGACCTCAGTCGACATGACTGCCATCAGCCAGGTCTGGGTGTTCATCGTCGCTCCCTTGGTAGGCGCGGCCTTGGCGGCGCTGATCTGGAGGGCTTTCAAGGCGAAGGCCAAATAACCGCTTGACGCAACCAACGACCAGGCTGCTTGCCTAAAAATCGGCATGCAGCCTGGTCGTCATTTATAGCTATAATATACTTTCACAGAAGGAGGCGGTCGGTTTACCGCTATAATTGTTGTGTCCAAAGGCAAAGGAGGTGGGCTTTGTTACGCATTGCTATATGTGACGATAATGTGCGCGATATGCACGCGATTGCAAAACTAATTGCTTCATATAACGACACCCATTACACGCAAGAGATCGAGGTGCAGCAATTCTCCCACTCGCTCGAGCTCGTCAAAAAGCTGCAGAACGGCGTCGAGTTCGACCTATACCTCCTCGATATCCTTATGCCACAGAGAAGCGGTATAGAGCTTGCAAAGCTGATCAGGGAACAGCAGGGCCATTCCGTCATCGCCTTTACGACATCGTCTGGCGACTATGCCCTTGATGCCTTCGGCGTGCTTGCCCAGCGCTACCTCCTCAAGCCGATCGAGAAGAGGCAGCTGTTCGAAACGGTAGACTACGCCTGCACTTTCTCGAATGTCAAGACTTCCAAGATATTCCCCTTCAAGACGCCTGATGGGATCATCAGCATCCCGTACCGCACGATCCTGTACGCAGAATGCGCGGCTCGAATGATACATCTGCACTGCGTCGACGAATCGACCTTCGGAGGCGTCTACATCAGGCGCAACTTCGAAAGCGAGATCGCCCCGCTCCTCCAAGACCCCATGTTTGTGCAGACGCACAAGTCCTATGCGGTCAACCTCGAGCATGTCGGGCAGTTCCGCACCACACATTTCATCATGGACGACGGGTCGGAGATCCCCATCGCGCGGAAACGCCAAGTCGAGGTGAAGCGCGTCTACCTCAAGTTCCTCGCAGAGTACGGCAACTAGAAGAGGTCCTTATGGCGCCTTCTGCCTTCGACAGCCTGCTTTGGTTCACCATCACGAACATTTTCGTGGTCAGCTTTGCCTTGGGCTTTTTAAAGCTGCGTTTCAAGCTGTCTACCAGCATATTTGCAGGTGCTGTCGCCCTCGTACTCATCTTCTTGCTTGACTGCATCAGGTTCATCTACATCCCAGGCGAGACCTTGGCGTTCAACCTGGTAACGGTCTTCGAAGCGGTAATCGTCCAGTTCTGCGTTTTCGTGGTCTCGAAATATCGGGACGGGCGGGCGGTGTTCACCGGCCTGATTGCCTCGAATCTCTTCCTTCCCGGCTATGTGGTCGGTTTGATTTGCCAAGAGGTGCTCTCCTCCTTCCTGTTGGGGGCCGCAATCGGCGTTCTCGTCCACCTTGTTGAGTTCTTCCTCCTCTGCAAGCTGGTGCGCCGTGACTACCTTTCGCTCCAGGAACGGAGCAAAACCGGCTGGTGGTCGTTATGCTTGATCCCCGTGTTCTTCTACCTGCTGTTCTACCACGTGCCCCGTACCAACATCATGGAAGGGGCTGCTGCCTCCTTGCTGGCCATTGTCACCATGTTCGTGACCTATGTCGTGCTCATGCGCTATGTCGCAAGCCGCGCCGCCGAAGGCGACATAGCGCAGCGAAAGGCCATGCTCGAAGGTTTTTCGAAAAACCTCGATGTCGAGGCCGCCGCACTCGAAGACTCCCAACACCGCCTGGCTATACTCCGGCATGATATGCGCCACTACCTTTCGATGATCAAGGTGATGCTGTTGAAGGCGGAGTATGACGAGATACAGCAGGTCCTGGAGGACGTCTCCCACAGCATCGACAAGTCGTCATTGACAATGCACTGCGAAGACCCCATGCTCAACAGCATATTCCAGGCGCTTTCCCTCAAGGCCGCGGATGCGGAAGTGGACCTGCAGACCTCGGTGCTCATCTCAAGCAACGAGAAGCCGACCGACCTGAGCTTCGCTGCAGTGATAGCGAACCTGGTGGAAAACGCCATCGAGGCGGCCTCAGAGAACGAGCCGGGGAACCGTTGCGTGGAGGCACGCATCCGGCCTATCAAGGGGCAGCTCATCGTCGAGGTGACGAACCCCTTCTCCGGCGAGGTCCGTTTCGGCAGCGACGGATATCCCCAGTCGGGCAAAGGCGACCAACATGGCTTCGGGCTGCAAAGCGTGAAGGAGTTCGCCCTGCGCTCGAACGGCGCCTTCGACTGCGAGCACGATGGCGGCGTCTTCACCGCACGGCTTCTGCTTCCCCTTAGACCTACTCTCACGGAACCGGCATAGTGCGGCCTCGCCAGCCTTGTGGAGGTTCTTTGTGGCAGTTTTGAACATCCCTTAGAGTCAGGGGGGCGCCCCTGAGGGCAGAATGGTTTTAGGCTAGCATACAAGATCGAGTTTTCGACCGGAAGAAAACCCTATACACACAAGCCGGCCTCGAAAGGTATACGCACTTGAAATATTCTTTTTCCACGGCAGTGGCCTCGCTGGCCATCGCATTTCTGCTCTTGGCCTCCATGCTCCCGACAAATGCCTTCGCCGATACAGAAACCGGGGACGAGCATGACCACGCGAACTCCTTTGTCGCAACAAGAGATGATGGGAGCGCTGCCCAAAAGGCGCTTGTCACCACAACGAAAAGCGTGGGCGAGACCCTCCAATCGAAAAGCCGGGAGATCCATGAAAGCCTTGTCCAGGCAGAGCAACGCGCCCAGGCAAGCCGGAACAAGACCCTCGAATACGATCCCGCGTTGATTGCGGCTGTCGGAACACAGTCTTCAACCGGGCATACGATCTGCTGTCCAGGCTTTGCCTGCGCATATGGCGACGCGATCATATCGGGCATCGCCAACCCGCACAGCACGTACGGCTGCGGGAACTGCCTATGGCCAGGTTGGGGTGGTGGCAACTCGTCCTTTAGGTCGCTTGGCTCGGATGCTGCGCTCCTCAAGGAGGCCCACGACGAGATCCTCGCAGGCCATCCCACGGTGATCCATGTCTCGGCCTCATACGGGGAGCACTGGATTACGCTTATCGGCTACCAGAATGCCGAAGACCCCGAGGCGCTTTCACTCGACAACTTCATCGCGCTCGACCCTTGGGACGGGTCGACGCTTATTGCCGGAGACCGGTTCCGCCTCTACGGCGATCATTGCGAGCATGTCTCGTCTTCGGGGATGCCCTTATAGGTGGGTCCTCACCCAGTCGATGTTTTCCAGAACGGTCCGGACAAGCTCTTCTTGCGAGTTGAACCTTATCAATGGGCGCAGGAAATGGAGGAATTCGAGCCTTAGCTCGACCCCGTAGAGCTCCCCGGAGAAGTCGAGGAGGTGCGCCTCGCAGCTTGAGTCCGTGCTGTCGGCAAAGGTCGGCGAGATGCCGAAGGATATGGCCGCCTTGTAGCGTTCTTCCCCAAAATAGGCGTATCCCGCATACACGCCGTCACCCAAGGTCTGCAACTGCGGTGCCAGCTTGAGGTTGGCCGTACTGAAGCCGAGCTCCTTGCCTTCCCCCCTCCCATGCCGGACCTGGGCCCGCACGAAATAGGGATGTCCAAGCAGCTCATTTGCCTTTTCAAGCTCCGTCTTCTCAAGAAGCCCCCGGATCCGCGTCGAGCTGATGGGGATGCCGTCGGCGCTCTCAAGCTCGTACGGGAATATCCTCGTTCCCCTCTCGCCCCCCCATAGGCGAAGGTCTGCGACGGTTCCCGATGCCTTGGCGCCGAACCGGAAGTCGAATCCGACATGCAAGGTATCGGGAGCATGGCCGTTGAAGGTGCGCTCAAGGAAATCCCGCGGCTCCAGGGCTGCAAACTGCCTGGTGAAGGGGAAGACGATGACCTCGTCGACCCCGCTGTCCTCAAGCAGGGCTATCCGGTCCTCATTCAGCATCAGCTTGTGCATCTTCTCAGGGGAGAAAAGCTCGTCGGGGTCCTTGTCAAACGTGAGGACGACAGACCTCCCCCCCGCCTCCTTCGCCGCCTTGACGGCCTGGCCTATCAGGTATTGGTGCCCGCAGTGCACGCCATCGAACACGCCCATGGCACAAGACGTTCCTTCAAAGATACGGTGTGCCTCGTCCGATTCGACATTAATTATCAAAGCCACGTGAAACTCCTATTGAGAATATGCAATCAGGGGACAAAGAGCCTTTCGAGGCATTATAGCGGTATATCGCCTTGAGTTTGTTGTCCGAGACCATGGAAACCAACTCGTTGTCGGCCAGCTCTTCGGCTGTCTCGACGATACCGGCCGAGCAATTGTCGAACGCATATGCCTGCACGGCGCTCGGATAGGAGAAAAGGGCCATCCCCCTGATGCCAAGAGGCCTCCCGTTCTCTACAAACCCTGCCTGGCTGTCATCAAGGAAGGCCAGACGGAGTCCGAGGAGCTTCACGGGATCGAGTGCGGCCTTTTCCCCCAGTTGCCCGGCCTGCTCCAAACCGTGGCATTCTAGGACATCCAAGGAGCCCGACTGGGTCCTTCTCAAGGCGGTGATGTGGGCGGGGCACCCGAGGGTATTGCCGATGTCGCGCGCAAGCGCGCGGACATAGGTCCCTTTCGAGACCTTCGCTTCGACGTCCCATTCGAGAGACCGGCCGTCAACCGCCTCGCCGATGCCTTGAAGCCGTGCCTCGTACACCTCGATAGGGCGCGGCTTCAAGTCGATGACCTCGCCTTTCCGGGCCGCCTTGTACGACCTGACCCCGTCGACCTTTATTGCCGAATAGGCAGGCGGGAGTTGCTGGTGCTTCCCTACCAGGCCTGCGACAAACTTTTCTGCGAAAAGCGGGTCGGCGGCTTCGTCGGGGACGGTGCCGGTCCTGATCACCCTGCCGTCGCAGTCGTCAGTATCCGTCGCGCTGCCGAACGACATACGGAAAAGATAGCGCTTGTCATCGGCATGGAGGTATGAGCCCAGGCGGGTTGCAGGGCCTATACAGACGGCAAGCGCGCCGGTAGCCAAAGGGTCAAGCGTCCCCGTATGGCCGATACGCTTCTCTTTGAATACCCCCCGCATGCGGTTGACCACGTCATGGGAGCTCATGCCGGATGGTTTGTCTATACCGACCAGCATCGAGAGGCCGGATGCACCACGCTTCATCGAGCCCCCTTATGGTTGCCGGCGGTTCGGCCATAAGGGCTGTCGCCGAAGATGCCGTCTGCGCTATTTGGGGTACCGGTCAATCGAGCACCGCCTCGATGCGCCCCTTCACCGTGGCGATCGCGTCCTCGAGCGGCCCTTGGAGCGTAAAGCCTGCGGCGGCCTTATGCCCTCCGCCTCCGAGGCTCCTGGCTATGGCCGCAACGTCAACTTCGTTCTTCGCGCGCAGGCTGCCCCGGATGAACCCGTCGTCCTCCCGTATGATGCAGGCGACCTCCACCCCTTCGATGGATCGCAGGATGTTGATCAAGGGGTCCGCGTCCTCCTTCTGGGCTTTTGCAGACTCGAAATCCTTTCGGCTCAGATAGCTGAAGGCAAAGGTGTTGTCCTTTGACATCTCCATGTGGGAGAGCATGACCTCCTCCAAGGCAAGGGACGCGATGCTGCGCGACTGGAACACATTTCGGGCCACCTCGGCCGGCGAGGCGCCGATGGCAGCCATATCCCCCGCTGCCCGGAGCGCCGAGGCGTCGGCATTTTGGAACTGGAAGCCGCCCGTGTCGGTGATCAGGCCGGTCAAAGCACAAATCGCCATGGCACGGTCTGGGTCGACGCCCATGCAGCCGATCAGGTTCCAAACGATCATCGACGTCGAAGCGATGTCGGGGTCGATGTAGTTGTATCGGGACATGGTATTTTGGGTCGCATGATGGTCGATGGTTATGCTTGACACGCATTTGTCAAGTACAAGGGCGCCTGCGCCAAGACGTTCCCTCGTCGGCACGTCACAGGCTATGAAGACCTGCGGCGTCCCGTGGAAGCCCGAGGCCGGAACCATGTCTCCCGAGCCTGGCAGGAAGAGGAGTCCCCGGTCGAGCGGCCTTTCCTGTGCAAGGAGGCAGACGGCCTTCTTGCCGAGCGCCCGCAGGGCATGGTAGAGGGCAAGCTGCGACCCCACGCAATCGCCGTCGGGACTGACATGCCCGCAGATGGCGAAGTCGTCGAGCGAGGCAAGAAGGCCTGCCAGGTCCTCGAGGCTTATGTTGGTCTGGGGGCTTGCCATCACTTGTTCCTTTTTGCATCCTCTTTCAAGGCAGAGGAGATACGCTCTGCCTGGTCTACGCTCGTATCCAGGATAAAGCGCAGTTCCGGTGCCACCCTCCAGGTAAGTTCCTTTGCCATAAGGGAGCGGATGCGCCCTGAGGCCTTGGCGAAGGCGTCGGCGACCTCTTCATAGCGCTCGGGCTCGGCGGAGTAGTACACGTTGCAGACGCTCCGGTCATAGCTCACCTCGCAGCCGACGATCGTTACCAAGGCAAGGCGGGGATCCGATATCTCGAATAAGAGGATCTGCGCGATAACCTCGCGCGCCTGTTCGTTGACTTTCCTGTTGCTGCTGCTTTGCTTCATACTGCACCCTGAAATGAGAAAAAGGGACGGTCGCTTTTTCTCATGTTCCCAATAGTCGGATAAACGGCCGGACATGTCCGGCCGTTTCGGTCGAATGAGAAAAAGTGACCGTCCCTTTTT
>JAVBQH010000098.1:0-6180 GCA_031549175.1 Raoultibacter sp. | reverse complement strand
AGATCGACCTCATCACCGCCGGCGAGGCCATCCGCCAGGAGACCCGCCATTGGGACCCGAGCGCAAAGCACACCATCGTGATGCGCGTGAAGGAGACGGCAGACGACTACCGTCTCTTCCCCGAACCTGATCTGGCGCCGTATGACCTGAGCGACGAATTCATCGACCGGGTACGGCAAAAGCTTCCCGAGCTGCCCGACCAGAAGGCACGCAGGTTTGCGGCCGACTTCAACCTTTCGGCCTACGACGCCCGCCATCTGGTAGAGCATCGTTTTACGGCGAGCTTCTTCGAGGCCTGCATGGACCTTGCAGGTGATGTATCGCTTGCGAAGCCTGTGGCAAACCTCATCATCAACGACGTGGCAGCATACCTGAATGCAAACGACGGCACCGACTTGGGCGACACCGCTCTTTCACCTGAACGCGCGGTGTCGCTTGTCAGGCTGCAAGCCTCCGACACGGTCTCTTCGAAACAGGCAAAAGAGATCTTCCAGGCAATCCTTGAAGAGGGCAAAGACCCCTTAAAGATCGTCGAGGAACGGGGGATGGAGCAGGTGTCGGACGCAGGGGCGATCGAGGCGATCGTCGATGCCGTGCTTGCCGAAAACCCCGACAAGGTGGAGCAATACCGAGGTGGGAAGACCGGCCTTATCGGCTTCTTCGTCGGCCAGTGCATGAAGGTCTCGGCCGGCAAGGGCAACCCCAAGATCATCAACGAGCTCCTTGAAAAGAAGCTCGGGCAGGCCTAAGGGAAGAGGCGGGTCGTTGTGGATGCCGTTGATGTCTTCGGGAACACCATAACCCGGCAATTCAGAGGGCATCCGGCGTTCGCCAGGAGGTTCTTGAGGTTCGGCTACGCGGTCCAGCAGGCAAAGCTCGGTATCGCGCCCGACAAGCGGCTGCTGCCTTCCCAACGTCACCTATCGCAGCTCACCCTGCGCAATATCCGGCGCGCATTGGCGCATCCGGGCAAGACGGCGCTCGTGAACCTCTTCATGCCCGGAGAGCTCGTATTCGCCATGGGGCTCATTCCGTTGTGTGCAGAACAATACGGCGCCTTCCTTTCAGGGGGCAAGGCGGAGAAGGGCTTCCTCGACTTTGCCGAGGAGAAGGGCGTGCCCGAAACCTACTGTTCCTACCACAAGGCCTTGCTGGGTGCCCTGTATGCAGGCGTGGTGGAAAGGCCGCGCCTGGTGGCCACCACGAGCACCGTCTGTGATGCGAACACCAACACCTTCCGCGAGGCGTCCGCCTATTTCGGCATGCCGCTTCACTACATCGACGTCCCCATGGAGGAGTCCGACGAAACGGTATCCTACGTGGCCATGCAGCTCGAGAAGCTGACGCAAGCGATGGAGGATGAGCTCCACCGCCCCTTCGAGTACGAGCGGCTGCAGCAGTCAGTCCACTCCTCGAACAAATCCGTGAGGCATGCCAGGCAGTTCTTCCATGAACTGGAAACGAAATACTACCCGACTGCCGCCGACCTCGAGATGTTCCACATCCTGGCAAGCCATATACTGATGGGCTCGCCTGAGGCGGAGGAATTCTATGCCCGGCGCCTTGACGATATCAGGGGCTGTCCGGCCATATCCGCAAAGCGCATAATCTGGGGGCATGTGCTGCCCTGGTATGCCGACCCCATCCAAAAAAGCCTCAATTTCAGCGAAGACTACCAGCTGCTGACCAGCGACATGAATTTCGATGCGTTGATCGAGATCGACGAGGAGCGCCCCTTGGAGGGCATCGCGCGCCGGCTGATCCTCAACCATTTCAATGGAAGCCTCGAGCGCCGCACGGAGGCGATGGGCGCCATGGCGGAGCGCCTCAACGCAGACGGGGCGATACTTTTCTGCCATTTCGGATGCAAGCGGTCGAACGGGGCGGTGTACGCCTTGCGGGACTCGCTCCAGGAAAGGGGAATCCAGGTGCTCGTGCTCGATGGCGACGGCTGCGACCGGCGCAATATGAGCATCGGTCAGACGGAAACGCGCATGCAGGCCTACCTCGAGCTTCTGGGCTCGCAGGCAACCGCGCAAAAGGGACAGACCCCTTTGCGCAAAACGGGGTATCCCTATGATCGGGTATAGCTGCAAATACGCCCCCATCGAGGTCTTTGCGGGTTTTGGGCGGGCGATTGAAATGATCGATCCGCAGGAGAAGAGCTTCGATGTGGCGGAAAGCCACACCTATGCGAGCATCTGCAGCTTCTCAAAGGCGATCTTCCAACACATCCTGCTCAACCCATATGACGAAGTGGTCTTCATGGATTGCTGCGACGGCATGAAGACGGCGCAAGACCTGCTTGCACGCCAAGGCCAGCACGTCTTCTCGGTTTCCGTCCCACGGTTTACGGACGGGCCTGCCGTCTCCCTTTTCGCGCAATCCGTGTTGCAACTGATAGGGGAATGCGAGAAACGCTACAACACGCCATTCGATTGCGAGGCCTTCCTTGCGGCCTGCAAGGGCCATGCCACCCGCGACGAGGGGGATTATTATGCCATCGTAGGCGCGCGTGCGCCCCGTGCGCTCTTCGAGGAGAGCCGCAGGCTTTGCAGCCTGGAAGTGCGTGACCTTACCTGCGCACGTTATGACCGCGTGTTCTTTGACGTTCCCGCATGCGCCACGAAGGAGGCGGCGGTCACCTGGTATGCCGGGCAACTCTTGGGCCAAGTGCCCTGCATGCGCATGCCCGACCATACGGCACGTGCTTCTATTTTTGAAGACCCCCACCTCAAGGGCATTATCTACCACACGGTAAAGTTCTGCGAGTTCTACAGCTTCGAGTACGCGTCGCTTCCGGAGGACACCTATGCCTTGAAGCTGGAAACCGATTTCACCCCCGCCTCCGCCGGACAGATGAAGACCCGCCTGCAGGCGTTCTTCGAAGGGGGCGATGCCCTAGAAGGCGATGTGGCTGCGAAGGAGGACTGCATGCATGATGGCGGAAATACCGGCTATTATGCCGGGATAGATATCGGATCGGCTTCGACGAACGTGGTGATCCTCGACAAAGACACCCGCATCGTGTCCCACGTGGTTATCCCGACCGGGGCGAAGAGCGGGTCTGCGGCTGATGCCGCCATGGGGCAGGCGCTTGGCAAGGCCGGGCTTTGCCAAGGCGACCTAACGAGGATCGTCGCCACGGGGTATGGGCGCGGCTCCGTGTCCTTTGAGGCCGGCAATGTCACCGAGATCAGCTGCCACGCACGGGGGGTCGCACATGAATTCCCCGCGGCGGGTGCCATCATCGACATCGGCGGCCAGGACAGCAAGGTGATCCGGCTCGATGGCGCGGGGTCGGTCGTCGACTTCGCCATGAACGACAAGTGTGCCGCAGGCACGGGCCGCTTCCTCGAACTGATGGCCGACACTCTGAAAACGGATCTCGCGGGTATATCTGACCTGGGGGCGACGTGGGAGGAAGACATCAGCATATCCAGCATGTGCGCAGTGTTCGCCGAATCCGAGGTGATCTCGCTTATTGCCGAGAACAAGGAGCAGGGCGACATCGTGCGCGGCATCAACCTCTCAATTGCAGGCCGTGTTGCCAGCATGGTGAACCGCCAGCATGCAAAAGGGCCTTTCGTCATGACGGGCGGGGTCGCGAAGAACAGGGGCGTGGTGCTCGCATTGGAGGAGAAGATCGGGCAACCGATACTTGTCCCGGAAGAGCCGCAGCTCTGCGGGGCCCTGGGGGCCGCCCTCTTCGCTGCCGATGGATGAGGGAATGCGAAAATAGGACGGTCACCCTACTCATTTTGATAGAGCTTATGGAGATCGCCGTCCACTTTTTTGTAATGCGCAAAAGTGGCCATCCCATTTTCGCATTACATGCCATAATGCATGGTGAATGTGCAACAGGTCTGGAGGATGAGCATGAAGCAAGATGACGACGGCCGCCGCTACGGAGATTGGCAGCATAACGAGTTGCGTGGGGATCCGAACTATTATGAAAAGGACCCCCAGGCCACCCCGTGGTACAAGCAGACCTTTTGGATCATCGCGTTCTTGATCGTCCTGTGGCCGGTCGGCATCGTTTTGTGCTGGATGGGCAGGTGGCCGGTTTGGGTGAAGATCATCGTCACCATCGTCCTTGCCCTTATCGTCGGGTATATGATCATGGGGTATATATCCGTATTGCAGGCCACCTCCGGATAGACGAGCCTCCGAGACCGATGGCGGGGCGTTCCCGACCCCACTTATGGAGAAACAAAGAAGCATATACTATAGTACTCTACTGTGATAAAGTAACGAGGCACAGCGACGGCGCTGCGGCTGCCGTTATGAAGCTGTCCTATACTGCCGACATGAAAGAGACCAAGGAATGAATTTCGTTACGCCTACCGGATTCAGAGACGTATTGCCCGATGAGGCACGTATGCGCGAAGAGATAGCCACGCGCGTGCTAAGCTGCTTCTCACAACGGGGATATACCCCGATCGAGACCCCGACGCTTGAGGTGATGGATGTCATGCAGGCGGGAGGGCGGATTCCCGGCGCTCCTTTCAAGTTCTTCGATTCGCAGGGAGACCTCCTTGCCATGCGCCCTGATGTGACCATGCAGATCGCCCGCATGTGCGCCACGCGGCTCAAAGGCCGCCCGGGCCCCTTCAAGTTCCGCTACATGCAGCGCGTCTTCCGCGAGACTGAAGCGGAGATGCAGGCGACGGCGCGCGAGATGACGCAATTCGGCATCGAGTCCATCGGGGAGTCCGGCGCCTCCGCCGATGCAGAAATGGTCGGGCTGTTTGCGGAGGCCCTGCGTGCCAGCGGACTTGCCGACTTCAAGCTGGCAATCGGCACCGTCGGCGTCCTACGTGCCTTGCTCGAGGCGAGCGGCGCCTCAAAGGCTTGGAAGGATGCGGTGCTCGCCGCCTACCACAGCTCGAACTTCGTCGCCCTTGACGAACTCGCAGCAGACCCGACGGTTGAGCCCGCCTATGCCGACGCCATCCGGGCCTTGCCACGCATGCGGGGCGGAGGCGAGGCGGTTTCGGCCATACGGGCCTTGGTGGAGCCTTTGGGCTGCGTTGACGGGCTCGACTCCTTCGAACAGAGCTACCGCCTGCTTTGCGACGCGGGGCTCAAAGACTGCATCCTTGTCGACTTCTCGGTTATGAGTTCGTTTGATTACTACACCGGCATCGTGGTCGAGGCATACGCCGCAGACCTCGGCACGCCGCTCGGCAGCGGCGGCCGTTACGACAACATGATCGGCGCCTATGGGGAGAGCCGCCCTGCCGCAGGGTTCGCCTTCTATTTGGAGCTGGTGATGTCTGCCCTTGCGCGGCAGGAGGCCAATGCGGCCGGTGAAAAGCCGTTGCGCATAGCCATCCCGAAAGGATCGCTCAACAAGGACGCGATTGCCGCCTTGGCGGCAGCCGGCCTCGATACCTCCGGCCTCGACGACCCGGGCCGCCAGCTTATCATCAAGAACCCCGGCGTCGAGTACATCATTGTGCGCCCGACCGATGCGCCCGTGTTCGTTTCGCTCGGCGCCGCGGACTGCGGGATATGCGGCAAGGACTCGCTTGTCGAGGCCGATCCCGACGTCGTCGAGCTCGTCGACCTCGGTTTCGGCGCCTGCCGCTTCGTGGTGGCCGAGCCGGACGGCTCAAGCGGGTCGGTTGAGGAACGGTACCGCCGACTCGGGTCGATCCGTGTCGCAACGAAATACCCGAACATCACCTCGGCATACTATGCCCAGTTGGGCATGCAGGTCGAGATTGTGAAGCTCCATGGCAACATCGAGCTCGCCCCCCTTACCGGCATGGCCGAGCGTATCGTCGACATCACCGCCACCGGCACGACCTTGCGGGAGAACAGGCTCGCCATCGTCGACGAGGTCCTTTCATCGACCGCACGGTTTTTTGCCAACGTCTGCGCCTTCCGCACCGATGCGCGCGTCGTACAATTAGCACAAGCACTGCAAGGGCAAGCAAAGGAGCAGCAATGAGAAGGGTAGTACTGGGCACGGGCGAGGCCTTCGATGCCGCTGACCTAAACAGGACCGGCGCCTTCAATGCCGAAGCCTTCACGGCGGCAACCAAGATCATAGAGGACGTGCGCACCGGCGGCGACGAGGCCCTCCGCGCATATACCAAGCAGTTCGACGGCGTCGACCTGGCCGGGTTCCGCATTCCCGATAGCGATATAGACGAGGCCATCACCAAGCTC